>CAZWPU010000140.1:0-4409 GCA_964635605.1 uncultured Bacteroidales bacterium
TATTCAACAACCCAACGCAACAACTTCATCTTAAATTCAGAATAAGGCCTGTATTTTATAAATGGCTCAAACCACATTCCCTTATACAAAACACTTTTATGATGACTAAAGGCGTTAAAGCCTTTCTTTCCATGATAATCGCCCATGCCGCTATATCCAACACCACCAAAAGGTAGCTTCGAATTAGAAAGGTGCATAATAGTATCGTTTACACACCCCCCACCAAACGAAATTTCATGAATTATTTTCTTTCTTATTTTCGTTTTATTTGTAAAAATATAAAGCGACAACGGTTTGGAGAGTTTTCTCACCTGGGCAAGAGCTTTATCAAGATCATTAAATTCGATGACCGGAAGAATGGGTCCAAAAATCTCATCTTCCATCACTTTATCATCAAAGGTAACATTGTGAAGAATAGTAGGACTGATAAACAAGTTCTCTTCATCCATTTTACCGCCATAATATATTTTTTCTTTATCAATTAACCCGGTTAATCTTTGAAAATTGGGTTTATTAATGATTCGTACATAAGCTTCGCTGCCTTTGGGATTCTCGCCCTGAATTTTAATGATCTGATTTTTAAGTTCGTTCAAAAATTCATCTTTAATATCTGTATGAACAAGCAAATAATCGGGTGCTACACAGGTTTGTCCTGCATTTAAAAATTTTCCCCAGGCAATTCGTTTAGCAGCCATTTTCAAGTTGGTGTCAGGAAAAATAAAAGTTGGGCTTTTACCCCCTAACTCAAGGGTAGCAGGTATTAGATTTTTAGCTGCTGCCTGATATACAATTTTTCCTACCCCTGTACTCCCGGTAAAAAATATCTTATCAAACTTCTGTTCAAGCAATTCGGTTGTTTCGGATACGCCTCCTTCTTTAACATACAAAAATTCAGCATTGAAATTTTCATTAAATATTTTTGCCATTATAGCCGAAGTATTGGGAGCCAGTTCGCTGGGTTTAATGATTACTGTATTCCCGGCAGCGATAGCCGAAACTGCAGGAAGTAAAGCCAGCTGATAAGGATAATTCCAGGCTCCGATAACCAGCGTATTTCCGTAAGGTTCGGGAATAATACGGCTTTTTCCCGGTAGATTGGCAAGATTGGTAGAAACTCGTTTGGATCTGCTCCATCTTCTTACTTTTTTAATGGACAGATTTATTTCATGATAAAGAATTGACAACTCTGTTTCGTAAGTTTCAAAAGCCGATTTCCCAAAGTCTTTATCAATCGCCTCGTAAAGTAATGACTCATTCTTTTTTAAAATGGCTTTAAATTTTTGCAATTGTTCTTTCCTGAAAATTATTGATTTTGTTTGATGGGAAAGAAAAAATTCCTGCTGTAATTTGAATATTTCTGATATTTTCATGGCTAACTATTTTTATGTCCTTTAAATTCATCCATTGATTTATAAACTCCAAAACCTTTACCTACTATAAAATCGAACCAACGAGCAGGCAAAATACCCTTAATTAAGGGTAACCAATAAATGATTCCCGGCATACGGACAAAAATTTTATTTTTAATGACCCCGCGAACAATTTTTCGAACTGCTTTTTCAGGGTTTATAATAGGTATAAGTTTTGATTTTACACCATCAAACATTCCGGTACTAATGTAATAAGGCGTTACTGTTGTTACTTTTATTTTTTTATGGATGCGCTCCATTTCAAGCCTTAACGAATCGGACCATCCAATAACAGACCATTTACTGGCACAATAAACCGACATTTTCGGATTAGCAACCATCCCGGCTGCTGAAGCAATATTTACAATATGCCCCTCTCCTTTTTTCATCATATCCGGAATAAATTCAAGCGTAATATGCATTAATGCCGAAGTATTGATATTCATGGTAAAATCAATATCCTGGTGTGAATGCTCGTGGAAAAATTTACCCACAACCACTCCGGCATTATTAATTAAAATATCAACTATCCCCACTTCATCTTTAACTTTTTGGGCGGTTTGTTTTACCTTCTCCATGTTGGCTACATCCACCTGATAAGAAAAAATTTCAAACACTGGTGCTTTGAGCTCATTTATTGTATTCTCAAGATTTTCCCTGTTAATATCCCAGATAATCATTTTTGCTGCACCCAAACTTAAAATTTTTTGCGCCATTAGCTTGCCAATGCCCGAAGCTCCTCCGGTAATGAGTACCGTTTTATCTTTAAATTTTGTCATCTCAAGTTGCGTTTTTTTCGCTGTTAATTAAAAATTGCATGACTAAAAAGCAACTTTTTCTCTAATTTAAACATCTTAAAAGTATAAAACAATTTTTTAAAATGATGAAACCCGAAAAATTTATCGGAATCATTCTTTTAGCCACATTATTAAGTTGCCGGACGGAACAAAAAACCGAGCAAAAAATTGGGGAAGTTATCTTCGATTCCAATCAATATATTTTGAACAGCACTTTTGCCGTTGATGTTTATATTAATGGCACCAAAATAGACCCTCGACCAAAACATACCTTTGAAAATCATCAAAAGGCCATCTCGCTGGAAAACTACCGTAAAAAAATGGAAGTAGGAGTGCATGATTATGAAGTAAAAATCTACTCATTTAACGGTGAACCCGGAAAGTCTATTACCGGAAAATTTATTGTGAAAGAAAATCAAACCAGCGAAGTTTTTATTGATTTTAAAGAGTATAGCAGCTGGTTTTAAAAAATCTTATTCCTCACTAACTGACAGACCTTTTAAAGATTGTTTTTTACATCCATCAACTCAAATACAGCTTTTTGATTATCATAATTTATCCATTCCATCCTTACAAACCCATATTCTTCATTAAAGAAGTATTCAAAATGTGATGTGCCAAAATCTCTATTTGAACTGGTTCCTTTAATTACCCAGCAGGCCAATTCATCATTCTGGAAATGGAAAGTACTTTTTCCTGTAATTTCAGATACATGATAAAAAGTAGTATTTGACCATTCTTTTAATTCATATCCGACAGGTAATCGTGTCTGATTTTTCCAGGTATAACCAGGTTTTAGTTTTGTTGGGGGTACAGAAGGAAATTTTATTATTTCAGTAAACACAAATTGATTTTGCCTGGGCGGATAAATTTCAACTTTACCCTCATTTTCAGTAATCAAGCATAAAGTAGTATCTTTCCAGTCATTCCATGGATAGATAGTTCCTAAAGCTAGTGAATCCTTCTTATTGTAATGAAATCTCCATTGCCCTCTATATCTTGGATTATGCAGAACTTCATATACTTGAGAAGTAATACTCAATACCACAGTATTGTTAGTTATTGTATCGCCTGATGCTGAAATATAATATGCGTTAAACTCATAAGTTTTATCGGGTAAATAAATTTTAACAAATTTATTTTCTGGTAGCTTCATCGGTATTAACTTACCATCAGAAAAAACCTTGTAATAAAATATTTTATTTTCTCGATTTCGAAACTCCCATTTTCCTTCGAGTTTTTTATCGAAAATTACACCATTCATCCATAATTTGGTTAAGTCTTTATCAAAATATATAAAATATTCACCATCTTCTAAATCTTTATATATATTCTTTTGGCATAAGCTTGTATCACCTACAATGTTAGTAAAAGTCAAAAAGTCAGTATAATGCAAATTATATTTTGTTAATCCATTCTGAGTTACTCCCTCTGTAAAACAAAAAATTACAAAAAATAAAATCCATAAAATTCTCATACTCATTATTGGTAAAATTAAAACTACTTCTCAATTTAATTCTTCATTCAGTAAACAAAGCAAAAAATCTAATAACGGATAATTATCATCCGTAAAACAAACACTAAATACATATAAATTATTTCTTAATGTATTATACATCTCTTTCCCGATTCCTGAGCTTATTCCTCAAAAATATAAAAATAACCTGATAACATGCTATCTACAAAGGAATTTTAATAAGTATAGCAGCTGGTTTTAACTGTTTTATAAAAATTTCATTTTTATTCTTCCCGGTTCATATTTATCCTTAACTTTATCCTATAAAAAATGGAACGATGAAAATTCCCATTTACCAGGTAGATGCATTTACCAGCGAAGTTTTTGGCGGGAACCCTGCCGCTGTTTGTCCGCTCAACAAATGGCTTGATAAAGATATCATGCAAAAAATTGCCATGGAAAATAATCTTTCCGAAACGGCCTTTTTTGTTCCAAAAGATGAAACTTTTGAAATCCGCTGGTTTACGCCAAAAGTAGAAATTAACCTGGCCGGGCATCCCACATTAGCTGCTGCCTGGGTTATTTTTAACGAGTTGAAATACAAAAAACCGGTTCTCCGGTTTAAGTCTCCACTTAGCGGCGAACTGATTATTGAAAAAAATCAAGACCTGCTGATTATGGATTTCCCATCGAATGAAGGAAAGGTTATTCCAGCACCAGAATATTTAATGGATGGTTTAGGAGCAG
>CAZWPU010000141.1:0-4380 GCA_964635605.1 uncultured Bacteroidales bacterium
CCCTACTGGTAGTGCTCTCCGGTCTTTGGGTTTATGATAAAACATTTACAACACCCACTGTAAAAGACGGAATTGCATTAAGAGAGATTTCACCAGAGTACAGCGAGGTAGAATTGTATTATACCAAACTGGTAAATCAGAAGTATAACGAAATTAATGATTTTTCTTTTATCGACAATAAACAGAAAGAAATGTTAATGCACGAGCTTAACGAAATGGACTCAATCTATGAAAACCTGAAAAAAGATTTAACCTTAAATCCAAACGACGACAGAGTAATAAATGCTATGATACAGCATTATCAACTTAAAGTTAAAGTAATGAATCAAATATTAGGACAGTTACAACAAGTTAAAAATATCGAACAAGAAAAACAAGAAAACTATGAAAGCACCAAAATTTAAGTCCGTATTATTACTATTTTTAATACAAATTTTAGTATTTTCAGTGGCCGTTTCGGCCCCTGATGAATTCTCAAAAAGTCTGCATAAAGAATTTAATGCTGATCAAAATACGCTATTCTTTATCGAAAATAAATTTGGCGATGTGGATATCAATAATTGGGATGAAAACCGGGTGGTTATTGATGTAAAAATTACCGTTGATCACCGGGATAAAGATAAAGCCAAAGAGCTACTCGAATACATTCAGGTTGATATCTCACAAGACGGGAATACGATAAAAGCCATTACAACCATAGACAATAAGTTTAGTAAATGGAATTTCATTTTTAACGATAATAAAAAAGAGTTTAGTATTGATTATGATATAAAAATTCCAAAAAGCATCAAACTTGACTTAGAAAATAAATATGGAAATGTATTTATAAACGAAATAGAAGGACATGCTAAAATTGATGTTAAATACGGTAATTTAAAAATTAATATAATTTCTAGAAGAAATATAAAGCCTTTAAGCGAGATATTTTTATCTTACTCAACCGGAACAAGTATGATTAACGAATGTAACTGGTTAAATTTAACACTTAAATATTCTACATTAGAAATTGAAAAATGTAAGGCTTTAATTGCAGCAACAAAATATTCTACATTAAATGTTGATAATGCAAGTTCAATTGTTTGTGAGTCAAAATATGATACTTATAATATCGGAACCATATCCAATTTTGTAGGAACAACAGCATATACCGAAATGAATTTTAAAGAAGTTTCTAAGCTGCTGGAAGTAGATAACAGGTATGGAGGAATATCAGTTGATTATATCCCAAAAGGTTTTGAAAAAATTAATATTGAAAATGAATACGGAGGAATAAAAATAGCTGTTGACGCAAATGCCTCATATCAAATAAAAGGATATGCAAAATATGCCGATATTGATTATCTTGAAACCGGAAATGTGAGCCGTATAAAAGAAAGTAACTCATTAACCGTTGAGGGAACGGTAGGAGAAGATGATAACACTAAATCAAAAGTTCATATCCAAACAAAGTATGGTAATGTTAAATTAAGATAAAAACAGGATTTTAAATCAAAAAAGCTGGGATATTGACAACTGTCCCAGCTTTTTGTTTTTAGGTTTAATTATTGCGATAAAGTTCCCATAAGATTTTCAATAGTACCAATTTCGGTGTACGATACACCAAAGCTACGTCCAAAATTACCGGCAACAACCACAATAAGATCATTTTTGTTTAAAGTCTGTTCGTTTAAAAGGTTGTTAATCGCTTCAAGTAAAAATTCATGTGAAGTATCTTTCGGACTCATATAACTGGCAATTACTCCATAGTTTAATGCCATTTCGCGCATAGTTCGTTTCGAATAGCACTGAGCAAAAATAGGAATTGCCCCCCGGTAAGCAGCCAAACTTCGTAAAGTGCGGCCCGACATAGAGTCGGCAATAATAGCTTTTGCATCCAGGCTAACAGAAGCCTGAACAGCCATTTTTATCAGGTATGCTGCCACTTGATTGTTTATAACAACGATCGGAATATCGTTAATTAAATCTTTTGATTTTTCAACTTCTGTCGCAATACGAGCCATCGTTCTTACTGATTCAACGGGATAATTACCACTGGCTGTTTCGCCACTAAGCATTATGGCATCGGCATTATTATATACAGCACTGGCTACATCATTTACCTCAGCACGGGTAGGTCGTGGACTCTGAATCATCGAATGTAACATTTGGGTGGCGATAATCACTGGCTTACGTCGCTCGATACAATGATTGATTAATTCGCGTTGAATGCCTGGAATTTTCTCATATGGGATTTCTACGGCTAAATCACCGCGGGCAACCATAACACCATAAGCATAATCTAAAATTTCCTCGATATTATCAACTCCTTGTTGATTTTCAATTTTAGCTATAATCTTAATCTGGCTGTCATGCTCGTCTAAAATTTTCTGAATTTCTAAAATATCTTCTTTACTGCGAACAAACGAGTGCGCAATAAAATCAATATCCTGCTCAATGGCTAACCGGATAAATTCTTTATCTCGTTTACTTAAGCATGGTAAGCTAAAATGAACATTTGGCACATTCACACTTTTGCGTCCTTTCACTTCGCCATTATTAAGCGCTTTGCATAACAGCGAATCTCCCTGTTTTTTAATTACTTCCAGTTCAACATATCCATCATCAATCAATATTTTAGTATTATCGGGCACTTCGTTAACAAAACCAGCATAGGATACATAAATGTATTCATCCGTAGATTCTTTCTCCGGATCACCCTTAATCATTATTTGCTGTCCGGTTTGAATCTGAATAATCTGGTCTGTTTTTGATGTTCTTACTTCAGGCCCTTTGGTATCAATAAGTAATGCTATCTTTTCGGATACAGATCGTACGTCTTGAATAATTTTTAAGGCATCTTCAGGCCTTTGATGAGCTGTGTTCATTCGAACAACATCCATTCCATTTTCGAAAAGCTTTTTTATAAAATCGGGTGTACATGTTTTATCCGAAATGGTAGCTACTATTTTGGTTTTCTTTATCATAATCTGGGGTTATTTGTAAATTGCTTTTATCGTTAATTTATTAAAATGGAAATAGAATGTTTCCTATGGTATGGTGTACTACTCATTAAAAACGCGCAAACTTTCAATAGCCAAACGATAACTATCGAGGCCAAAACCGGAAATTGATCCTATACACTTTTCTGCAATAAGCGTATTTTTCCGGTATTCTTCACGAGCAAAAATATTAGAAATATGCACTTCGATAACCGGTGTATTTACAGCTGCTATTGCATCGGCAATAGCAACTGACGTATGGGTATAACCACCGGCATTTAAAATAATTCCATCAAAACTAAATCCTGTTTCATGGATTTTATCAATAATTTCACCTTCAATATTGGATTGAAAATATTCAATCGTGAAATCTTTGAAATGATCTTTGAGTAATTTTAAGTACTTTTCGAAAGATACTTCTCCGTAAATTTCTTTTTCTCGTTTCCCCAGTAAATTTAAATTTGGGCCGTTGATAATTTGGATTTTCATAGCTGCTTTGTAAACTTCCTATGCAAATTTAATGAATAACATTAACTTTGAAAGATCTTTAACGTAAAATGTTTAATCAATACGTCTTTAATACATTTACCGATAAAATTTAACAAAATAGTTCAATATTATTTATATTTAATTATTGATAAACATTGGATAATAATTTATTAATGAACTGGGAATTAAGTATAACACAATTTAAAAATTTTCTTAAACTGGAAAAGGCACTTTCACAAAATACGATCATATCCTATGAAAGAGATATTAAAAAATTTGTATTTTTTTTAGAAATAAACAATTTAAAAGTGTTTCCTGAAGAAATAACATTAAACCATTTGAAAGATTTTATTGGTTGGATTAATGAGTTGGATCTTCATGCCCGTTCACAGGCAAGAATAATATCCGGATTAAAAGCTTTTTATAAATACTTAATCATTGAGGATCTTATTGAAAAAGATCCCACAGCACTTTTAGAAACACCTAATATTGGTCGTAAATTACCTGAAGTATTGTCTATTGAAGAAATTGACCATATTCTTGGTGTGATTGATTTAAGCCAGCCTCAGGGACAACGGAATAAAGCTATTATTGAAACCTTGTATAGTTGTGGATTAAGGGTTTCTGAGTTAATTAACCTGCGTATTACTAATCTTTTTTTTAAAGATGGTTTTATTAAAGTTACGGGAAAAGGAGATAAAGAAAGATTAGTACCTATCGGACAAAAAGCCATGAAAGAAATTCAATTCTATTTTCAGGATAGAAACTTGCTTTCAACGATTGACAAATCGGGAGAGAACATAGTTTTTTTAAATCGGAGGGGAAAACCACTGACTCGGGTAATGATATTTACCATTGTTAAAAATTTAGCAAAGATTGCCGGAATAAAGAAAAACATCAGTCCGCATACTTT
>CAZWPU010000142.1:0-1942 GCA_964635605.1 uncultured Bacteroidales bacterium
TTTTCTTTTAATAAATCATAGGATTCAACGACTGATTTGGCAGAACTATCGTTTCCGTATAATATTCCTACATCAATTTTATCTAAAAAATTCTGATCGATTTTTGCCTGTTTAAGTGCTTCAACGGTAGCTATATAAGCATATTCACCCTCTTCTGCTAATCCTACTCTTTGGCGGCGTTTTAATTTACCTTTTAAATTAGGTTTTTCAATAATTCCGGTAAGTGCAGAACGAAAACCCATTTTTTTTCTTTCCGGATCAAATCCAATTCCCGAACGTCCTGTATATAATGATTGCTTTACTTCTTCAACGTTTTTACCAATGGTGGAATAAATTCCCATCCCCGTAATTACAACTCTATTCATACAATATGTAAAATTTTTATCAATAGATTCAATTTTTTTAAGTATAAAGTCCTCCATTCACTGAAATCACTTCGCCTGTAATATATGAAGCGTTTTTAGATGCTAAAAAAGCAACTACTTCAGCTACCTCTTCAGGTTTTCCAAACCGGGCCATTGGAATTAACCGTTTATGTTCTTTTTCATCTAAATCTTTGGTCATATCCGTTTTTATGAAACCTGGAGCAACACAATTTACCGTTACATTCTTTTTTCCTACTTCCTGTGCCAGCGCTTTACTTGCAGCTATCACTCCTCCTTTAGCTGCCGAATAATTGGTCTGTCCCGGTAAGCCTTTTATACCTGATAAGGATACTATATTGACAATTCTTCCATATTTATTCACAATCATATCCTGAACCAAAGCTTTGGAAATAAAATAAAAACTGTTTAGATTGGTTTTAATAACATCGTTCCAATCTTCATCCTTCATCCACATAATGAGCGCATCTTTTCGTATACCAGCGTTATTTATCAGTATTTCAATGTGTGAATCAGGGTTTCTTTCTTTCCATTGTTCCAACGAAGCTTTAATTTCGTCATGGTTGGATACATCAAATTTCATTAATTCACCATTTCCTCCATTGCTTTTTATTTGGGCAAGAGTATTCTGTGCTTCTTGATCATTGTTGCGGTAATTTATTAATACATGATATCCCATTTGAGCTATCTTTAAACAGATAGCTTTTCCTATTCCTCTAGACCCTCCTGTGACTAATGCAAATTTCATGGTGATTTTATTTAATACTGTTTAACCTGTTATTAATCAAATATTGTTTAATATTCTCTATATGAGGATAAATTGGCGCATCCTCAGAAAATTTTGGAACAATATTTCGCATTTCTTGATATATTTTTTTGGATATTTCTGAAAGTTTATCTTTAAAATTCATATAATCGATCACCTGAAGTAAGCTAATAAATTCAATAGCTAATACTTCGTAAGTATTTTCAATAACTTTTTTTGTGATTAATGCAGCATTGGTTCCCATGCTAACAATATCCTGATTATCATTATTGTTTGGAATACTGTGAACGTACATTGGGTTTGATAACATTTGGTTTTCGGCAGTGGTTGATGTCGCTGTAAATTGTGCAGCTTGCATTCCCAAGTTTAATCCTAATGTACCTAAATTTACAAATGGAGGGAATTTGTCATTTAGTTTGTCGTTTAACAGGTAATTTAATTGTCTTTCAACAAGCATTGATAATTTGGTTGTAACAATTTTTAATTTATCCATTTCAAGCGATACATAATCGCCATGGAAATTACCACCGTGAAATACGTCTATATTTTCACCGTCAATTATTGGGTTATCGTTAACCGAATTAATTTCATTAATTAATACTTTTTCAACATATTTTAAGGTTTCATAAATAGGACCTAACACTTGTGGTACACATCTTAATGAATAGTATTCCTGTACTTTATCTTTTATCAATCCAACCTGAATATTTCCATTATATAAATGATCGGCTCGTTTTTTTATTAATTTGCTGCTTTCAGCTATTTTGCGCATTTCGGCTGCAATAATGTTTTG
>CAZWPU010000142.1:2042-4357 GCA_964635605.1 uncultured Bacteroidales bacterium
CCCTTTATACCATACTTCTCCTTCACCAATTAAATTTAAGGCTAAATGAGCTAATTGAACTAAATCTCCGCTAGCACCAACACCTCCATGTTCAAATATTTTTGGATATATATCTAAATTAATAAAATCTTTTAGCAGATGAACAGCATCTGGATGAATGCCGGAATAACCTCTCATAAAGGTGTTAAGTCTGGCTAGCATTAAAGCTTTAACATATAAGTTAGATATTGGTTTGCCTGATCCTGCGGCATGGCTCCGAATAAGGTTATATTGTAAGTCTTTCTGATCTTTTTCACTTATTTTATATTGAGCCATTGGCCCAAAACAAGTATTAATACCGTAGATTACTTTGTTTTTAGAAAAGTCATCTAGGAATTCATAGTTTTGTTTTACTTTTTTAAGTGCAGTTGGGCTTAAATCTATTTTTTCTTCTTCGAATAGTACTTTGTAAAAGTGATCCAGGGTAAGGTACTTTTCACCTATTATAACCATTGCTTAGTTTGTATTAATCATTAAAAAAATAAATGAATTCTTTTTTTATTTAAATTAGTTTGTTTTCAAATAGTGCAAATTTAATAAATTGTTTTAATATTCATTGTTTTGAAATTTATTTTCAATTCTAAATTAGAAATCATTATAATTTATTTTGTTTTTTGACTTTTAAACAAGCATTCTGATTATTTGTTTAAAGTAAAAATTTTGGCATTTGAATGAATTGAATTATTTTAGTGTGCTCAAAAAATATGATAACAATGAAGCAAGGATATCTCTTAATCTTTAATAATCAAACCATATCCTTTCTAAAAAACAGAATTACATGAAAGAAAAGGATGCTTATATTGAATACGAACCACAACAGTTAGTTTTGTATGTTGAGAAAGAAGATGGCTCCTATGGCCCTATTCAAACGGGTTCATATATTTCCAAAAATTATCTGGATGATTTTTGGCAAAAGATGGTAAAGCTTCGATTATCATTGCTTGATAAGTTAAAGAAGAATGAAATTACATCGGTGTATTATTATAAAATGATACATGATTTTAATGATCTTGAATTGTCCAGAAGAACAGGGATTTCATTATTTAAAGTAAAGCGGCATCAGAAAGTAAATAAGTTTAAAAATATTAAATTGTCTGACTTACAGAAATATGCTTATGCTTTTGATATACCGGTTGCTAATTTATTACAGATTATTGCCTTAGATGAAAAAGAAAAATTGCCAGATACTGAAGAGGATAATTTATCCCAAAGTATAGTAAAACAAACCAAAACAGAAAACCCATTCATAGTTATAACAAAATTTGAAGTTAATCAAAAATGATCATAGATACTTTTACTCACCATATGGCTGCTCATTGTGAATCAGGGACACTGACAGCTTTATTAAAACACAAAGGCCTTGAGTTAACAGAACCCATGATTTTTGGCATTGGAAGTGGATTGTATTTTGGTTACTTAAGCCATACTCCCAGTCTTAATTTTCCTATGTTTATTATCCGGACAAAACCCGGGCAGTTAAGAAAAAAAATTGCCAAAAGAACTGATATTAAGTTTAAAACCCAAAAGTTTAGAAATAAGTATAAAGCTGAAGAAACTCTGGATCAACTAGTATCCCAAAAAATCCCTGTTGCTGTACAAGTTGATTTTTATTATATGGATTATATTCCTCAATGGGAACGGGTACATGCGAATATTCATTTTATAACTGTGGTAGGAAAAGAAGGAGATGAATATATTGTAAGCGACAGTTACTATCCCAAATTAGCCCGGTTGCACAAAGATAAATTGATGAAAGCCCGTTTTGCTGGTGGTTATATGGCTCCAAAAGGTTTTATGTATTATATTGAATCGGTACCAGAAAGTATTGATTACAAAACCCTTATTCCAAAAGCTATAAAAAATATGATCAACAATATGATTGGAGTCCAGCCTGGGTTTATTGGTGTTAGAGGCATTAAATTATTTAGTAAGAAAGTACGGCAATGGCCAAAGTTAACCCGTGATATTGACCACCTTTCCCATGAGATTATGAAAATTAATATTTTTCTTGAAGACCAGGGGACCGGTGGTGGAGGTTTTCGGTATTTGTATGCAACATTCCTTCGTCAGGCGTCAGAATTATTAAATGACCAAGATTTAAATGATATGTCAAAAAAGATGATGGAAATAGGCGATGGTTGGAGAAATATTTCTTACTTTGCAGCAAAAATTGGGAAAAACCGTGATCTGGGTCCTGACAAACTTAAAGAGTTGGGAAACATGATTATGGATAGGGCAAATGAAGAAGAAAATTTTTATAAAGAATTAAAACAAGT
>CAZWPU010000143.1:0-4338 GCA_964635605.1 uncultured Bacteroidales bacterium
ATAAAATCTATACAGCCATTAATTTAATTGGTTTAGCTATTGGCTTAGCTTCTGTAATCATGCTATTAACTTATATTTTTCATGAGTTAAGTTTTGATACCTATAATGATGATTATCAAAAAATTTATCGGGTAGTTTCGAAAAATAAATCCGGGAACTCTGTTTTTAACTATCCAACCACCGTTTATGAAATAGCTTCTAGGGTGAAGAAAGCTTTTCCTAATGTTGATAACGCAGGGAAATTTTTTGATTTCAATCCCTATTATGAGATATCTAAAGATGTGGATGAAAAGTTTACTGTTAGTGGAGCATATGCCGATAATTCAATAATTAATACTTTATCGATTAATATGGACGGAAATAAAGAAGATTTGTTGAATGAAAAATATACAGTAATAATATCAAAAAGTATTAAGGAGAAACTATTTGGAGATGAACCTGCTATTAATCAATTTATTAAAATCTTCAAAACTGATTATAAAGTAACCGGAGTTTATCCTGATTTTCCTACAAATTCACATATACGCCCGGAGATTATAATGACTATCGAATCAGCACCAAAAGGGCTTATGCAATCGAATGCATTAGATTTTCCTACATATATAAAATTTAATAACAAACCGGATGATTTTGAATTGGATAGAACAGCCAATTATATTGCTGAATTTGTAAATATTAATTATCATCATGTTAATGTAGATATTGAACTTCAAAGAATAGATGAGATTCATTTAAAATCAGATTTTTCCAGTGACTATGCTAATTTGGGAAACCGGTTTTATATTCTTATTTTTTCTCTGGTTACCCTCTTTATTTTTATTGTTGCCATATTGAATTATCTGAGTATCATGACCTCCCAATTCGAAAAGCGTTATCGTGAAGTAGGCATTCGAAAAGTATTGGGTTCATTAAAACGACAAATTGTTTTTCAGTTTATTTTAGAATCAGTTATGTTAACCATTATTGCTTTTCTTCTGGGAATGTTATTGGTTGAAACTTTTTTGCAAGATTTCTCCAACTTGGTTCGTCAGCCAATGAATGTTTCCTATATAAGGCAGTCTTTTTTACTCGTTGTTTATTTTGCTTTGACTGTTGTTGTTGGAGTGCTCTCAGCATGGTATCCTGCATTTTATATCTCCAGGTTTAATCCTGTGAGTTTATTTCAACAAATCGATTTTGCAGGCAAGCGGAAAGATCATTTACGAAGAATATTAGTGATTTTTCAATTTTCGATAACTATTATATTGTTAGTAACCCTTAATGTATTTAATACCCAAATCGATTATATGAAAAATAAAAATTTGGGTTTTAACCGAAAGTCGGTAGTGAATTTCTTTTCGCTTACTCCCAGAATTCAAGGGAGTTATGATGCTATAAAAACTCAATTGTTACAAAATCCAGCAATTAAAGATGTTACAGCATCGATGTCCATTCCGGGTTCTTTAAGAAGCCCAATGAGCTTAAGACTGCCTTCGCAAGATGAATCTGAAGCTTTTGACACACACGAAAACAGAGTTCAACCGGGTTTTATGAATACTTATCAAATACCGCTGATTGCCGGCCATGATTTTACAACACCACATCCGGAAATGGGAATTATAATAAATGAAACGGCAGTCAAAAAATTGGGTCTTAAAAATCCTGTGGGAAAAGAGGTCTATTTATGGAGGCATAAGTGTTTCATTATAGGCGTAATGAAAGATTATCATTTTGCATCTATGAAAAATAGAATTGAACCTTTGGTTCTAAGTACTTATCTTGACTTGAAATTTTGTTTGGGGATTCGCATAGATGAAAATTATAAAGAAAAAAGTATCCATTATATTATTAACACTTTGCAGGATTTCGATTCGGAATATCAACCAGACTATATTTTTATGGGCGAATACTTTAAGAAAATGTATCGTACTGAAGAAAATATATTAACGATGATAAAGATTGCGTCTGTATTGGCAGTTGTTTTGTCAATCATTGGATTATATGCCCTGCTTTCTTTAACCATTAATAAGAAAATAAAATTTATTGCTATAAATAAAGTATTTGGGGCAACATGGGAAAATATTTTCTTTTTACTGTATAAACAGATATTAGGTTGGTTATTAATTGCTATTTTTATTGGTTGGGTGGTTTCTTTCTTTTTAATTCAAGAGTGGCTCGTTAATTTTCCCTATAAAATATCGTTGAATTTTACAATGTTTTTAATGCCTGCCTTAGCCGGTGTGTTCCTTGCTATGATAAGTTTGTTGTTACAGGTAAAAAAATCATCCGATTTAAATCCTGTTTTAGCTTTAAAATATGAATAAAAACTAAACACAATGATAAAAAATTATATCAAAGTTGCCTTACGAAATTTAACCAGGAATAAAATTTATTCGCTGATAAATATTGTTGGCTTGTCGGCAGGACTGGCAGCCACTATTCTTTTATTTTTGTATGTTCGATTTGAGCTAAGTTACGATAAGTATTTTGACGAGCAGAAGAAAATCTTCAGGGTTTTATCTCATTCAACCAGGAGTTGGGATAAAGAATTGCATATGCCTATAACGCTGTATGAAATACCCAACGTTGTTATGGACGAGGTTCCTGAAGTAAAATATTCAACCCGTTTGTCATCTTTTGTTGAAAATGAAGTAAAAGTAAAAAATGAATCGAAAGGTTTTTATACCAGGGTACTGGCCGATTCGTGTTTCTTTCGTGTTTTTTCTTTTAAATCGGTTGCGGGTGATTTGGAAAACGCATTGGTTGAGCCCAATTCGGTTGTTTTAACCAAAGAATCAGCCGAAAATATTTATGGTCGTACCAATGTTGTTGGCGAGCCCATTCATGTTTACGGGGCTGCTATGACGGTAAAAGCGGTCATGGAAAATATCCCTGAAAATACACACTTCAAGTTTGATGTACTGGTATCTATAAATACTGGCGACGAAGCATACATGAAGCAACAAGGAAATAATTTTCATGTTTATGTGAAATTTAATCAATCCATCACAGCTGATATTAAACATAAAATCGAAAAAGTAGCTTCTGATTATGTAAACGAAATGTTTAAAGCGTATAAGATTGAATATACGCATGAATTGCAACCATTGACCGAAATACACCTGCATTCGGGAAGGTTGAGCTATGAGTATGCTGAATTGGGAAGTATGGAGTACATTTATATTTTTTCCATTTTAGCTGCTTTTATTTTAATCATAGCGGTATTTAATTATGTAAACCTGTTTACTTCAAAATCAGAGACCAGGGCAAAAGAAGTTGGAATACGAAAAGTGAGTGGTGCTTCCAAAAACTCTTTAGTTCAACAGTTTATAGGAGAGTCGATAATAATCGCTTTCATCTCTTTTTTAATTGCTATGTTGATGGTAGAATCATTTTTACCGGGATTTAGCAATTTGGTAAGCCGTAAAATTGAGCTTTCATATATCGATGATTTTTACCTGGTATTATTGTTTTTCTCCATTTCTTTTTTAGTGGGTGTCCTATCAGGAATTTATCCATCCCTTTATATTTCGCACTTTAGCTCGGTAGATATCCTAAAAGGAACGTTTACCGGTCAACGAAAAAATAAAACCCTGAATGTTTTATTGGTGGTAATTCAGTTTTCTATTGCCATAGCATTGATTTCGGCCTTGTTTGTTTTGTACTCGCAGGTAAATTATATGAAAAATAAACGGTTAGGTTTTGATAAAGAGCAGATTGTCTATTTCTCTAATTTATCCGGGAAAATACAATCGAATTATGAGTCGATAAAAAATAAATTACTCTCTAGTCCTGATGTGGTTTCGGTTACTGCTTCCCAATCGGTACCGGGGCGGGGCAGGAGCGGAATGAATATTCGCCTTCCGGAATGGCCTCTGGAAGAAGCAATCCCA
Source organism: uncultured Bacteroidales bacterium (assembly GCA_964635605.1). Lineage (GTDB taxonomy): Bacteria > Bacteroidota > Bacteroidia > Bacteroidales > UBA12077 > UBA12077. The sequence continues at coordinate 3,873 of CAZWPU010000143.1, forward strand.
GTGAAAGAAAATCGCGTACAAGATGATTATGTTAAAACCATGGGTTTTGAAATGATTGAAGGGTCAGATTTTTCGGATAAATTATCCAGCGACAGTGCCACTTTTATATTAAATGAAGCGGCTGCAAGGTTGCTTAATCTGGATGACCCGATTGAGAAAGAAATCATTGTTTGGCTACACAGAGGCAGAATAAAAGGGATTATCAAAGATTTCCATTATGCATCGCTGCATACCGAAATTGAACCATTGGTGTTTAGTCATTATTGGGACGGTTTTCATATCATTAGTATAAAACTTAAAGCGGGACGAATTCAGCAAGGATTAAAATATGCACAAATTGTATTTAAGAATTTTGACCCTGATTATATGCAAAATTATACTTTCCTTGACGAGCAATTTGCCCAAATGTACCGAAGTGAAGAAAAATCGAATCAACTGATTTTTGTTGCTTCATTGCTGGCAATCA
>CAZWPU010000144.1:0-4257 GCA_964635605.1 uncultured Bacteroidales bacterium
ACAGGCTTTGTAATTTTTGTTTTACTTTTTTCCTGATTTAAAAAAAGATTTATATTCTTCAACAATTTTATAATATGTTGATGTATGGTATATTATATACTTTTCTTGAGTTTCTTTAATCCATTGACCATTAGCAGGTTTATAACTCTAAACTTCTAAAATTAATATAGTTGTTAAAATATATAATATTTTATTTATCATTTGTTTTTTATTTAGTTTAAGTGTCAGTGGCCTCATATTAAACAGACAGGGAACCGTATGATGAAAAAAATCGTTGTTTTAATCTCAATAATTCATTTAATATGAGTCAAAACAAAGTATAATCATTAACTAGTGTAAATTGAGAGAAGCTTTGTGTATCCGTTTTTTAATCATTAAAAAGGGTGACCTTATAGCTACCTTCTTCTAATACTTCAATGATGAATCGACATTGCTTTTTTGTTTCTGCTATTAAAATGGTATAATTTATTTCACAGTAGAGAGGACAAAAGTATTGATGGACTTGAAATTTTTTACCCACATGAGAAACCTGTCCCGATGATATTTCTACTTTCAAATCCTTTGGTGCAAAATCAGTAAATGCGCTTTTTATCGCAAAACTGAGTTTATTATCCGTAGATTCTAATTTTTCAATTTTATAATCCATAATACCTATATAGTTGATAACTTTATAGGTAATTTCTGGATTTTTTGTTCCTACATATTCATCATTTTCCCAATATCCTATTAATGTTTGTTTTTTATTATTAAGGGTATACTTAAATTTTCCTTTGCCGTCTTTTTTGCCCATTTTCCAAAATCCTTTAAAACTATCACCATTTTTGTAAACATATTTTCCTTTTCCATGAGGAAGTCCGTTTTTAAAATAACCAATGTAAGTATCTTCTCCGATGGATTTCCCTTTTCCGTCGGCTAATCCATCAACACATTCACCGGTATATTTCCCTGAAATATTTTCGAGAAGGACTTTACATGTTTCATTCTGTGCATCAATATTTTTTCCGAAAAATAAGATAATGATAATAAATGTAATTTTTTTCATAATATTTTTTAATGTATGACATAAATTTATTAGGAGAGGAGTTTACAAAAATCTCATAAATTAAGTCTTTAGTTTTTTAAATATAAAGATAATATTATTAATAGTTCTTGCAAAAATGAAACTTTAATACTGGTTAGTCGCAAAAGTTGCTAAAACCTGAATAATTTTCTTTTAAACAGCATTATCTTGGCTGGCCGGATTTGTAATCCGGTATTATGCATTAGCAATATGTTATTGCAGTAGGTGTTTTTTTAAAATCAGCTTAAACCATGCCAACAGGGGGATTGAAAATATATTCCAATACAGATACGGCTGACCATTCTTTCCCATCTAATCACGTCTTATTATTCTAGTGGGCCACGCCATTTTGGGCCATTTCTTCACGAACATTTTCAGCTATAACAATTAATTTATTTACCAAAATGAAGTCAAGAGTTTTTAGGATAAAATTTGAAAAATTTTTTGCACGTCTTGTAAATACAAGTTCAGCAGCTGTTCTTTCATCATCCTTAGAGGTTAATATCCATTTTATTTTATTATTGCCTAAGGGTTTGTATTGTTTATTCTGTATTTCTTCGTTTATAATTTCCATATGAATAAATATTTCACCTTGTTTTTTAGAGTGCTCTAATATTACTTTTAAAATCCCTGAACGTTTAAAAATATTTTTTACTCCAATCACAATCCAATAATAACGAATGGTATCATTTATTTTTTTTATTTCTTTTAGTGCAATAACATTATTAATAGTTTTTTTGTAAAATGCAGGTGATAATAAAAGTCTTTCCACAGTCTCAATGTCATTTTCAATATGAAATTCTACCTTAAAAGCTTTACCATCATTTTTGGTAAAAGAATAAACATCAATATTATTATGTTCTTTTATCTTTGTTACTTTATTTTGGGTAAAAAGCGAACTATAAGTAGTTAATATTAATATTATAATTAACGCGAATCTCATATGAGTTACTTAATTTTTTGTTATTTTTTTTAATCAATATATTTTATTTTTTAATATGCAGATGAAAGCCTTCCTGGCCGTCAGGCTGCATAAAGCCTTCTTGGCCCATTTGCTCAAACTTCCTTTTCCAATCATAATAAGAAGCACGGTAAATGCCATACTTTTCAAGTGTTTCGTTAACACCCTTTTCAGAAGCCTCTTTAATGATTCTAAGCTTCTCTTTTTTTGTAAATGTTCTCTTTTTCATCGTCATAAAAGTATAGATTTTAATCTATATTTCCGTCCGATGATTTAAGGGGCTATTTCAGCTTACTGCTGGAGTAAGTTTCTAAAGATTGTTTATCAAATGGATAAATGGTTCATCAATATTAAACCTGTTTTTACTTTAAATCGTCTAGCATTTTTTGTGCATCTCTCTGAAAATAGACATTCCATGGATAAGTATTAGCTGCTTCATTAGGATTTTGAGCAATTACCCATTCCAGTTCGGATTTATACGCATCCATTTTGCCAATTAAATGGTAAAAATATTTGGCTCTTCCCCAGCGATTAACTATGTATTTCGGGCCCACTTCAACGGCTTTGTTAAATTCATCCTTTGCGCGCTGCTTACTTCCACCAAATTTTTCCGGTACAGATAAGTAATACAATGCACGAGAGAAGTAATTACCTCCGCCAGCCCAATTTGGGTCTAATTCATCAATGCGTTCAATCATAATATTATTTTGAATAGGTATCTTCGTGTTAATTATTCTCCCAACAGGTCTCATACATTCCTTGAAATAATAAAACCGGGCTGTATACCAATAACCCATGGCATCAATTTCATCTATAGTTAATTTATTACATGCATCGGTAATTTCTGTTCCTTTTTTAATTTCAGAAGAAAAGACTTGGTTCGTGCACATGGCTTTCTCACAATATTTAATGGCTTCGCGGTAATAAAATTTTTTATCTTTTATTTTTTTGGAGTATGCTGCTCCCATTAAAATATTGTAATTTCCTATTTTCCATAAAGCATGATAATTATAAGGATCTGCATTTTCAATCTTTTTAAATGCATCAATAAGTTTTAAAACTTCACCCGCTGAAGAAGCTGTCGTTTCTATTTTGTGCGCCTCATTCAAGAGTTTATCGATATTATCAGAATTTATCTTTTCATTAAATTCATAACATCCTGGTTTAAAATTTATACAAGATCCTATCATAAAAATCATGAATCCTAATCCAAAATATTTTATACACTTTTTAAATTTTCTCATAATTACCGATTTTATAAAATGATTGATTTAAAATATTATATCGTATCCAACACCATCTTTCCTTTTTATAAATTGATCCTCATTATTTAAGTCAATCTCAATCCCATGTAAAATGGTATAATAAAAATCGCGAATGTTTTTACTTTCTTCAGGTACTTCACCTATAAAAAAAGTATGCGTTGTCCCTGTTGGAAATCTAAAGCCTACTGCCTTCGTGAACTGCACATAGTTTGCATTATCTGCAATTGGAGTTTCAACTTTTTCGCCTAATAATTTACCATCGCTGGTAAATATCCGGCTTCCCTTTAGATTGAAATCCTGTCTATTACTGGTGATATATATTCTTTTCTGGAAATTGATTTTTTCGACCCATTTTTTGTGATTTTCCTGATTAACTGCAGCCGAATTTATAATTACATTGTCAAACATTAACCCAAATTTATTATCTTTTGTGCTAAACTTAAATAAATATTCCAAATAAGAGTTCCCCAAACTGTGAATAAACAATGAAAAATTAGTGTTTTCTTTAAAAGTCTTATGGTGTTTCTCCAAAGAATCCAGACATTGCAACAGTTTGGTAAAATGATGCATTGACTTTTTTACATTTTCTTTTGATTTTTTGAAATTTTTTAATCCATTGATCGTTGGATCTTTGCTGGGCCAACTAAAAACGATTACTTTAACCTGATATAAATGCTGAATGTCAAAACCACGCATAACCGACTGTTCATAAGTTTTGCTATCACCATGAACAAAAAGAAGCCAATCAGAATGAATCGAAGTAACCTGGCTTATGAATTCTGTGTAATCTAAAATCTGATTTACAATAGAATCAGGTTCATGGAATGTGACTTTTAAGAAAACCAGTTGACTAACAGATTGTATTTTCTCGTTAAAAGAAAGGATTTTACTTGATTTGTTCTGCTCTCTATTTGTGACAATGTAAATAGAATCGCCTGTTTTCATTTCTGAAAGGTATACAGATTCAACCT
>CAZWPU010000145.1:0-2081 GCA_964635605.1 uncultured Bacteroidales bacterium
GTTTCATAAACAACTTCGGGCAAAAGAGTAGCTAGGTCTTTAAACTTTTCTTCGCTTTCTTTAAATTTTTGTTGATTTTCTTTGTCTTGCTGTATGTTTTTTAATAATCCTACTATTCGTAAAGGATTACCTTCTTCGTCCCATTCGATATTTTTTCCAGTAGCCATAAACAAGGTCCATTGTTGGTTATTATGTTTAATTCTAAATTCAAAATTAAACGCTAAAGGTCTGTTTTTTCCATCGGACAAAATGTGTGCTTTCATTTTTTCATAATCATCGGTATGGATTAAACTGCCGGCATTATGAATTAATGATGCACGTTCCTTTTTTGGATAATCCAGGTTTTCATATATCTCTTCTGAAGCGGTTATTTTTAATGATTTAAGATTTATCTCGAAAGAGAAATAGTTAGCAGCCTTCATGGCTAACTGAAGTTTTTCACGATGTTCCTCAAGTTCCTTTTCTTTGTTTTTTAAATCGAATAAATTTTTTTCAATTTTTTGGATCTTCTGCTCCAGTTGCTGATAGGATAGCTTTCTATTCATAACTTTTTATAGTGTATTTTCCCGGTATTATGATATCGTCCTCTGGATTTTAACAGCTATCATCAAATGAAAAAAAAGTAGGTTATAATTAAAGTGTTTAATCCAAAGTTAAAAATATCATTTTAAACGCATGATCAGATAAAAGTTAAATTTAAGTGAAGAAAAACTAAAAGTCAATGAAACTTTGACAAACGGTATAAAATAATAAAGGATCGGAAGAAAATCGGTGTTATGATTGTTAAAAGTATAGAAAAAAACTAGTTCGTTAATTCCTGGAAAACTTCTTCCAGGCTTTTTTCTTTTTTCTGCATGGATAGAACCGCAAGGTTAGATTTTACAGCAAAATTAAATATATTTTGTCGTATATCTTCATTCGATGAGCTTTGTATCAGCCAGTTTTTATTATCTATCTTAGCTACTTCGTCTACCCGCTCAATTTGTTCAAGTTGTTTTTGATCGGTTTCTTGGTCAAATTCAACAACAATGGTAATATATTGATCTTTAGAATGCGAATAAATGGATTCGATTGAATCATCAGCAACAATTTTTCCTTTATTGATAATGATGATGCGATCACAAATGGCCTCAACTTCCTGCATAATATGGGTAGAAAGCATAACCGTTTTTTCTTTTCCAATGGCCGAAATTAAATTTCTGATTTCAATAATTTGATTGGGGTCAAGTCCAGATGTTGGTTCGTCTAAAATTAATATTTCAGGATCGTGAATTAAAGCCTGCGCCAATCCAACCCTTTGTCGATAACCCTTCGATAAGGCTCCGATTTTTTTCTTACGTTCAACGGTTAACCCTGTTTGTTCAATAATTTGTTCAATTCTTGTTTTGGTTTGTTTTCCCAGTTTGTATATTCCGGAAACAAATTCAAGATATTCTTTCACATACATATCCAGGTAAAGAGGGTTGTTTTCCGGCAAATATCCGATATGTTTCCTGATTTCAAGCGAATTTTCAATTAAATCCAGGTTATTAATTTTTGCTTCACCTGATGTGGGAGGAATAAAGCCTGTAAGGATTTTCATGGTAGTCGATTTACCTGCCCCGTTAGGGCCTACAAAACCGACAATTTCACCCGTTTCAATCTCAAAACTTATTTGGTCAATGGCTTTTTGGGTACCGTATATTTTGGTTAAATCCTTAACTTGAATCGACATAATTTTTTATTTAATAGAATACGAAAATAGTGAAATTATATTTTTAAACCTTAATGTACAAAAAAAGATTCAACGATTATCTATCTAATACTTATATTAATTGCGTTTTTTATTGAAAAAGGGATTCAAAAGAAATCGTTATTTTAGATAACTCTATTATATTAAATTAATTGTGTTCAAAAAATCTTTTTAATACCTTTGATTATTAACCCTCAAAAATTAATGATTATGAAACATTTTAATTACATAGCCAAAGCGTTGTTTTTGGTTTTAATATTGATGTATTCCTGTGGAAACCCGGCAGGAGATAATGAGCCGAATAATACCATCGAAGAAGCTTCGGATGCAAAATTTGGTGAAGAGTTTT
>CAZWPU010000145.1:2181-4212 GCA_964635605.1 uncultured Bacteroidales bacterium
AAGAAGAATTTTTAGTAAAAATTGATTTTTTGGATGAATTTGATCCCACAGAGCCCAATAATAAAATTGAAGAAGCAAAATTAATTACATTTGATGAACAATTATTGGCTGGAATTTATCCTGTTGGAGATAAAGACTGGTTTAAGGTTAATGTTCCTGCACAAGGATATATAGAAATTGCAGCAAAAAATGTTTCTAATGCTATTCAACCAGAAGTACGATTTGCTATTTATGACGAATGGTCCGATCCTCAAATAAAAATTATAAGAGATTGGGGGGAAATACCTGAAGCTTGTTTTGTGCCTGATTCCGGCGAATATTATATTGTAATGCATGATGCCTGGGATGATAATGCCATTGCACAAGCATTTGATCTTAAAGTTAATTATATTCCAGAGTTTGATCTTCTTGAACCTAATAATTCTGTCCAAAATGCAAAATTGATTGAGCTGGGATCAACCCACGAAATTGCGATTTTCCCTAAAGGAGATAAAGATTATTTTAAATTTGTTGCACCCAACGAAAATGTAAAGGTTTTTGTAAAAGATCATAAGGGCGTTCAACCGGAAATGAAATTGTTATCAGAAAATCCTGATCATGAAGGTAAGTATATTACAAAACTAAAATGGACTAAACTTCCGGCGGAGATCGATGTAGAAAAAGATAAGGAATATTTTTTAATTATCCACGATGCCTGGGATGATAATGCCTCTAAAGAATTATTTCAGCTGAAAGTAGAATAAAATATTTCACATAATAGGAAAATTAAAAAACGGGCTGCCAGAGATAGCCCGTTTATTTTTGTTTGATTACATTTGTACTTTCGTTGTTTACTTTTAAATCATTACTATCGGGTGGAAATCAAAACAAACAAATTTATTCAAAATTTATTTTCCTATCAAAGGCGATTCACGAAGGAAGTGGCTGTGGGCAATATTAAAATAGGTGGGAATAATCCTGTTTGTATTCAGTCAATGACAAGTACGAATACGCTAAAAACCGACGAAACAGTGGCACAGTCGCTCCGAATAATTAGGGAAGGTGGAGAATTAGTAAGAATTACAGCACAGGGTGTTCGCGAAGCTGAAAATCTTGAATTTATAAAAAAAGGAATACGGGATGCCGGTTTTTCTACTCCGCTGGCAGCCGATATTCATTTTAATCCGAAAGCCGCTTTAACGGCGGCTAAATTGGTTGAAAAGGTACGTATTAATCCCGGTAATTTTGTAGATAAGCGGGCTAATTTTTCGAAGGTTGATTTTACCGAGGCAGAATATAAGGCAGAGATTAAAAAAATTGAGGATAAGCTTGTTCCTTTACTGGAGATTTGCAAACAGCACAAAACAGCCTTAAGAATAGGTGTTAATCACGGTTCGCTGTCCGACCGGATAATGAGTCGCTATGGCGATACTCCGGAAGGAATGGTTGAATCGGCCATGGAGTTTCTGCGAATTTGTGTGGACTATGATTTTCAAAATATTATTCTTTCCCTAAAATCGAGTAATACACGGGTAATGGTTCAAGTAAACCGTTTAATGATTGCCCGTATGGAAAAAGAAAATATGAATTTTCCGTTACATCTGGGAGTAACCGAAGCGGGAGAAGGAGAAGACGGGCGTATAAAATCTGCAGTGGGTATTGGAGCATTGCTTGCCGACGGAATTGGCGATACCATTCGGGTTTCATTAACCGAACCTCCTGAAGATGAAATTCCGGTAGCCCAAAAACTGGCTGGTTACTTTACAGAAAGGGGAAATCATCCACCGATTGAACCGGTTTTTCCTATTCCCATTGATTTTTTGGATTATCAAAAATATGACACCCAAGCGGTAGTAGATATTGGAGGAAATAATCCTACAGCTGTTATTTCTGGTGCCGAAAGTAAAAACGACATGAAACCCGAATATATTTATTTAGGCCATAAATTAGTAAGTAAAACGCTTAACACTCAGCATAATTATATTATTGATGAAAGTGCATGGGAGCAGCAGGAGTTTGATACCAGCCATGTTTTTCCATTATATTCTTCGG
>CAZWPU010000146.1:0-2763 GCA_964635605.1 uncultured Bacteroidales bacterium
CCTTCAATTTTTAATACCCTAACTCCGGCATCAAGCACTTTATTTAAGAATTTGATAGTGCTTAAGTCTTTAGGTGACATAATATATTCGTTGTCAATTTCAAGCTCGTTGCCCGACTCCTTTTCTGTAACAATATATGCCTTACGGCAGGTTTGCAAGCAAGCACCTCGGTTTGCCGAATAATTTTTTTCGTGCAGGCTTAAATAACACTTTCCGGAAATAGCCATACATAAAGCGCCATGGACAAAAAGTTCAATTTTCACAGGTTTTCCAGAGGGGCCTGTGATATTTTCTTTTTGTATGATTTTTGAAATTTCTGATATCTGGTCGAGGTTTAATTCTCTTGCTAATACAACAACATCGGCAAATTGGGCATAAAAACGAAGGCTTTCAATATTACTAATATTTAGTTGTGTTGAGATGTGTACTTCAACCCCCTTTTTATGGGCATAATTAATTACTGCTATATCAGAGGCAATAATTGCTGTTACATTATTTGCTTTGGCTGCATCAACAATTTCCTGCATTAAAGGTATTTCGTGATCATAAATAACGGTATTTACCGTTAAGTATGATTTTAATCCATGTTCTTCACAAATCGCAACAATTTTTTTTAAATCACTAAAAGTGAAATTGTTGGACGAATTTGCGCGCATATTCATCTTTTCAATGCCAAAATAAACGGAGTTTGCCCCACCCTGAATAGCTGCCATTAGCGATTCATAAGAACCTACAGGAGCCATTATTTCAAAATTTTCTCTTTTCATTATAGCTGTAAAATAATTGTTGCAAATTTAAATCATTCTAATGATAATCAAATGAGATTAACGGAAAAAGAAAAATTTGAAAATAAGGCGTAATTCAGGCTTTTAATCTTTTAGAATTTTTTTTGGGCAAATAAATCAATACTTCTGGTAAAGTATTTGATATACAATTAAAGGAATTTGTATTTTTGCAGACATAAATTGTAGAAATAGTGATACAAACAATTAAATCGATCGTTGTAGGATTAATTTTGGGAATGGTAATTTTACTCATTGCTTCAGGGTTAATTACCTATTTCTATAAAGATGAAGTAAGCTTATATCTTGTTGAAGAGCTTAATGATCATATTTCGGCCAAAATTGATGTTGAGAAAGTAAATTTTTCTGTTTTAAAAAAGTTTCCTAAAGCATCGGTAGAGCTTGAAAATGTAGTGGCTTATTCTCCTAAGGGATATTTTTCAAAAATTCAACAATTTAATACCGATACTCTTTTTGCGGCACAAAGTGTTTTTGTACAATTTAACCTTGCTGATTTATTGAACAAAAGTTATCAAATAACCGACATTCATCTAAATCGTGCCGACATTCGTTTGTTTATAGATCATCTGGGCGATGCCAATTATATTTTTTGGAAACAAAAAACCGGAGATAAAAAATCGGAATTTAATATCGATTTAAAAGGTGTAAAGATTACGAACTCAGAGTTGCTTTATTGCAACAATGTTACGAAAACCACTTTAATAACAGCAATAGATAATCTTGATTTTGAAGGTAATTTTTCTCATAAAAATTATTTAATGAAGATACAATCCGAGTTGTTTATTAATCAACTTGAAGTGGAAAAAATAGATTATTTAAAAAATAAAAATGTACAAACCGATTTAAAGTTAAATATTATTGATCAATTATATCAAATTGAAGATGGGTTACTTACGATTGAAAATTTAAAATTTATTGTAGATGGCGTAATTGATAATAAAGGAAATAAGCAAATTAATTTATTAATTAAGGGGAATGATTTACCGTTAAGATCTGTACTTCATAATTTGCCACCATCCGTGATAAAGGATTTTTCTTCGATTAGGGGACAAACAGGTGATGTTTCAATTGACTTAAATATTAAGGGGAATGATATAAATGTTAATCGCCCACAAATACAAGCCGGATTTTTAGTTGAAAATGCAAGTATTTTCGATAAAAAAAGAAATGTTAGCATCCATGATTTTTTTGTTGAAGGGAGCTATACTAATGGAGCGAATAAAGATCCTGTCTCTACGCAAATAATTTTTGAAAATTTTAACGCAACCATTAAAAACAGCCAGCTTAATGGGAAATTAAAGTTAACAAATCTTTACGATCCGCAGGTTAACGCAGAACTTTTCACCAATTTAAATTTGGAAGATATTAATGCTTTTTTTAATGTTGATACCATTGCCTTGCTAAATGGATCTGCCGAAGCCAGTATTAATTATAACGGTAAATATGCAAAGTTAAAAAACCTTCAATTTGCAGATTTGTTTACTCCGAATTATTCGGTTGACTTAACGCTTTCAGATGCCGACTTTCAAATTAAAGATAATCCGGTAAAACTTGAGAGTATTAATGGGAACATTCAGCTTAACCGTAATTTAAAAGCGCAAAACCTGTCTTTTAAAATACAGGAGAATGATTTTTTAATCAATGGCTATATATCACAATTGTTTGATTATTTCCACCATCAAAAGATGTTTAATGTTAAAGCGTCAGTGGTTTCTAACCATATTAATCTTAGTCAGCTTTCGCTATTGTTTAAAAAAGACGATGAAAAAAATGCAGATCCTGTATATCGATTACCCGAGAAAGTGGCATTATCTTTAAAACTAGACATTAAAGATTTTGAGGTAGGAAAATTTTCTGCAACAACTATTCGTGGAGATTTAAATTATAAACCACGAATGATATCGTTACATGAAATTTCTTTTTATTCGATGGATGGATATGTAAAAGCTGGCGGTGTTAT
>CAZWPU010000146.1:2863-4204 GCA_964635605.1 uncultured Bacteroidales bacterium
AAATCTGAAAAGAAAGAAACAATCCGGAATAACGAGCAAAAGTTTGTTATTGAATGGGAAGAAGATACTATTCTATAAAAAAGTTATGATCGCATATATACTATTATGATTAAGTTTTCGTTACATAAATTATTAACCTTGAAATAAAAGATTATTGAATTGAACATTTACACCAAAAAACAAAAGTGGAAATTACTTCTTTTATTTGTTGCTCTTTTAATTGCGGCAGCATCTATACTTACCACTAATAAACTGGTAAAGCAATTATCAAAAGAAGAACGCAAAAAAGTTGAGCTGTGGGCTTTAGGTATGCGTCAACTTTCCGGTTTGGATAACCAGGAAAAGGATTACACCTTTATCCTTGAAGTGATAAAAAATAACGAAACTGTTCCGGTAATTTTAACCGATAAAAATGGGAATGTAGTTTCTACACGTAATTTAGATCCTGATCGTGAAAATGACCCGAAGTATTTGGAGCATCAGCTCGAAAAAATGAAAAAAGAAAACGAACCCATTGAAATTATTTTGCTCGATGGGAATAAAAACTATATTTACTACAAAGAATCTGTTTTATTAACCCGGCTGTTTTATTTTCCTATCATTCAGTTTGTAGTAATGATTATCTTTTTACTGGTAGCTTACCTTGCTTTTAGCACCTCGCGTAAAGCAGAACAAAACCAAGTTTGGGTAGGGATGTCAAAAGAAACGGCTCATCAATTAGGAACACCTACCTCTTCGCTTTTGGCTAATTTAGAGTTATTAAAACTAAAAAAAGCAGATCAAGAAATTGTCGATGAATTTGAAAAAGATATCAACCGGCTGGAAAAAATAACTGAACGATTTTCTAAAATAGGGTCGGTGCCAAAGCTTAAAAAACAGGATATTGTTCCGGTGCTTGTTAATGCCGTAAATTATATTAAGGCCAGATCATCCGATAAAATTAACTTCCAATTTAACTTTTCAGCAAATGATCAGATACTTCTTCCGTTTAATGCCTCTTTATTTGAGTGGGTAATCGAGAATTTATGCAAAAATGCGATCGATTCAATGGAAGGGGTCGGAACGTTGAGTGTAATTTTAGACGACAGGATACAGTATCTGTATATTGATATAAAAGATCAAGGGAAAGGAATTCCTAAGTCGAAATATACGACAATTTTTCAACCCGGGTTTACCACAAAGAAAAGAGGTTGGGGATTAGGTTTGTCACTATCAAAAAGGATTATAGAAGCTTACCATAATGGTAAAATTTTTGTTTATCATTCAGAAATCAATAAAGGAACGATTATTCGAATCGTATTAAAAAAACGATTAATATAAATTTTCAGAAAGAAAGAACGT
>CAZWPU010000147.1:0-4180 GCA_964635605.1 uncultured Bacteroidales bacterium
CGAAACGAAAAATTTCACTCAGAGCAAGAAATTTTGACAGTGACCCTATAAAAGTTAACGATAAAGTGGGGAATCCTATTAAGATAGGAGTTGTTTTAGTTTGGAAAGTAGAGAATACTTTTAGAGCTGTATTTGAAGTTGATGAATTTGAGCATTTTGTTGTTGTACAAAGTGAAGCGGCATTAAGAAAGCTTGCGGGACAATATCCTTACGATAATTTTGAAGATGAAGATGCGGAAATAACTTTACGTTCGGGTGTTGAAGAAGTAAATAATGAGTTGGAAAAAGAAATTGTTGAACGGCTTGATATGGCCGGAATTCATGTTATTGAAGCAAGAATTAATTATATTGCTTATTCGGAAGAAATTGCCAGTGCAATGTTACGCCGACAGCAGGCTACAGCAGTTGTAGCAGCTCGCCATAAAATTGTCGAAGGTGCTGTGAGTATGGTTGAAATGGCTTTGGAGCAACTCTCTGTTCAAAAAATTATTGAGATGGATCAGGATGATAAAGCCGCAATGGTGAGCAACCTGATGGTTGTGCTTTGTTCTGATGAGTCTGCACGACCCGTAGTTAATACCGGAACCTTAAATCATTAATAAAATATGTCTAAAAAGAAATCATTTGTGCTGCGGATGAGTGAAGAAAAGATGAAAGCACTCGAGAAATGGGCTGCGGATGAATTTCGCAGTACAAATGGTCAGATAGAGTGGATTATTACCAAAGCTTTAAAAGAAGCTGGCAGATTGAAGACTAATAAAAATTCTGCTGAAGACGAATGAATAATTAAGAATGACAAATTATTATTTTGAAAAGTAATACTTAATCAACTAATTTTTTTTTTGTGAAAAGAAAATTAACACTACAAGACCGGAAGAAGTTAAAAGCTTCGGCAAGAGTTGGATTTATTATTAGTTTTTTGATGTTTTTACTTTCTTTGGCTCCATGGATTATAACCATACTTAAAAATGAAGAGGGAGGTCTTATTTATTTAACTCCTGTAGGGATTTTGATGAGTTTTATTATATTATGGCTGGCCAATAGAAAGTTTTGGAGTGACTTAAGAACCGGAGAAAAGGATGTTCTTATTCAAACGATTGATAAAAAGACAGCACAGAAAGATTATGAGGCTGGTAGTTCGGCCGGATTTTCAACCAATGGTAAAAAAAGTGCTTTTTATAAAGAAATGAATGCTTTTACAAATTATTCCATAATTGTTGAAAACGTGAAGTATAGAGTTGATAAAAAGTTGTGGGAGAGAGTTGAAGAAAAGGATAAAGTTGAATTTCATTTTGCCCCTAATAGCAGGGAATTGCTTGCCATTAAAAAGATATAAGCCTATAGATAGCCAATGATAAGAAAACGAAGTTTGAAAACAATTGGCCAAAATTTAGCTGTTTAATCATTAAAAATAATAGTATGAAAACATTCTTTACAAAATTTCAGTTTCTTGCTTTTAGTATCTTAACTATCATAATATCCGTATTGTTGTGGTCTGTAGCAAAAGAGCAAAGTGGGTCAATAAAAATGGTGCTAACACAATTTGGATACTTTGCACCTGCCTTCGTAGCAATTATTTTAACCGTAATAAACAGGCCAAAGGATAAGCCTGTTAAAATAAAATCCTATCTGCCATTTATTGCCGTAATCCTTTGTATAATTATTATTGCGTTGCTATATGGTGATACATATTATCAAAATAGAATAACTCAATTACTCTCTGAAAATCCCATTATATCGGTAATTATTTCACTTACCTTTATATATTTCATCATACAAGTATTGGTAAACAAAGGAGCTAATTCGATAGACAGACTCGTAAATATCCCTAAAACAAAAGTTTTTTGGTATATTTTAGCTGTTGCATTATATCCTGCATTAAAATTAGCAGGAGTTTTGATTTCCACCAAATTATTCCCGGAACAAATAGAACTGCCTGATATCAATCTGGTCGTTCTTATTCCTTTGTTTTTGTTTTCTATTATATTTTATGCAGGAATTGGCGAGGAAGTTGGCTGGCGTGGTTTTGCTCTTAAGAAATTGCAAATGAAATACAATCCTTTTATTGCTTCATTATTTATAGGGATTGCTTGGTCTGTTTGGCATATTGGTTATTTTACATTGGTCGAAAATTATACAATACAAAATATTCCGGCTGTAGTAATTTGGACATTCATTGCTTCTTTTATTAGCACCTGGTTCTTTAATAAAACCAATGGAAACGTTTTGATATTAATCCTTTTTCATGCGTCGGTAAATTTTGCAATTATATTTACTCCTCATCCGGTAATTGTGGCTGCCATTCATTTTGTGTTACTCATAATAGTTCTTTCGACCGGACATTTTTTCAGAAAAATAAAAACGGAGAATGTTGATTGAAATGTTTTCTATGTAAGAAAGGTTGATTACTAAAAGAGAAATTAAAATCAATATAATAAAAAAATTAAATCAATGGATGAAGAAAAATTACCAAAAGATATTTTAAGAGAAATTGCTAAAAGAGAGAATTGGGATATAACTGTGTATGAAAAAGAAATAAATGTTAGGTATGGGCATTATACCCGAAGAGTAATTATAAAGATTAGTGAGTTGAAAAATATCTATTTTATATCAAATAAATCAGCGGGAGATTTTGATAAATACAGAACTTATAGCGGAATATTTATACCTGTAGATGGTAATTATAACTATCGCTTGCTTATTAGAAAAAGAAATATTTTTGATAAATTAAGTTTTAAAAAAAATGCCCAACGATTCAGAACCGGGAACAGCAGTTTTGATAATAAGGTTTATGTCGAGACTAATCATGAAATGGATACCCATAAGTTGCTTAGTAGTGGTAGAATTCAAATGGAGATTCAGGATTTCCTAAATTCCGAAAACTTATTACATATTGGATATAATGTAATTAATCCTGAGTTTACCGATGAGTTAAAAGGACGTACATGTTTATCGGTTTTTATGTCTCTTGGTTGGATGCTCGATAAGTCAATGATTGATAAAGCGATTACTCTGTGTGAACATTTAAAACAAAATCTTAAATAACATCATATCATGTATAAAAACTATAATTACAGATGTCCGAAATGCAATTGCAGGACCTACGAATTAAGCGAAATAAGAACAACCGGAAGTTTTATGATGAAGTTGTTTAATATTCAGAATGTGAAATTTACTACCGTTACCTGCACTAAATGTAAGTATACCGAATTTTTTAAAGTTCCAAGCAAAAAATTTGGCAATGTGGTCGATTTCTTTATGAATTAGTAAATATCTATCTGTCATTAGTATTTAAGTTTTTAACCTTGGGATGTTTTAAAAAGCGTGTCATATGCAATTTTATGGCACGTTTTCTTTATTTCAATAAAAATGATTTTTTTTTTTGGCATAAAAGTTGTTTTTAAATAAACAAATTACGTTTGTATAACGTAATAAAATTAAATAATTATTAAACGAAACCTTTTGTTAATTTTTAACATCTTACAATAAAATAATTACTAACCAAAACAATATACATTATGAAGAACATGAAAAAAATTTTAACCATGATGCTAATGGCGGCATCCGTATTATTTTTTGCTTGTAGCGAAGATGAAGAGGAAATGTTAACCACTGATGAGGCAAAAACTGAATTAGATCAGGTAAGTACAGATATGTCAACGTACATGAACGAGATGGAAAGCTCTGACGGAATGGCTGCTTTAAATGCCCTAATGGCTAAACCCTATCCTTTTAATGATGTAAAATCAACCAATTATTCGAGTGTATTAAAAGATATCCAAAAATATTTATTACCGGCCAACTATTTAGATCTTCAGTCGAAAGAAAAAAGTGGTGCGGAAGTTGACCGTTTCAATTTTGATCACTGGGCAGGTACTTATGAATGGGATGCTGAACACGAAATGTGGGTTCCGGATTTTGGCAATCCTGCCGATAAAATTATTATTTACTTTCCAACTGAGGGTAGTACAACAAATAATGCTACGTTGACCATTCATACCTATGAAGATACTGAAATTACTGAAACAGATGATTATGGTACTTATACCTGGTATGAACCAACAAAAATTGTAGCTGACTTGTATGTTGGTGATGTTAAAGTTGTTGATATTGCTATGAATGCCAATTGGATTACAAGCGGTGAAACTGCTGGAGAACCAACCAGTATGGATGTAAGTGT
>CAZWPU010000148.1:0-4168 GCA_964635605.1 uncultured Bacteroidales bacterium
TCTTTAATTTTTTCAAGCTCAATAAATAATTCATACAACATTTTGGCAGAAGAAGAATTAAAATATTCCAGGCTGCAAATTAAATGAGTCGTTTGGTTTGGATTTTTTGCATATTCAATAATCCATTCAATTACCGGTTTATAAAATAACGTGGTATCTTCTGGCAATGAGTTTCCCTTGATCTCAAACCGATTATTTTGAGGATCAAAAATAATATAGGGTTTATCGCGTGTTTCTGTTGATTCAAAAGTTTGAAGCATAGTTAAGCAATTACATTCATCGTAAAAAAAGATTTTTTTTCATCAATTGGGTGGAAATCATAATTTAATGGAGAAATAATTCTTTTCGCAATGTCAATTAAACCTATCCCAGCTCCACCATTGGTGGGGAGGTTTCGATCTCTCAGCTTGCTAAGATATAAGTTTTTTAACTCTTTTCGGTTTAAACTATTGATTTCATCGAGCAATTTTTTAAATTTTTTAATGTTTTTATTTTCAATAAGGTTTCCGGTGTTTATTACATAATTTGAATCGCTGTTGCCAATTAAAAAGATCCCTTCTTTTTTGTCTCCCATTTTCAAGCAATGTCTGCTAATATTTTGTAAAAGCTCAACCAGAATGTGGAATATTTTCTTTTTTTGTGTGGAGTCATGAAACTCTTTTTGTAAATTTTCTTCAATAATTTTTAAAACAGGGAATATGGAATCTTGCGAAAAATCTCCTTTATGAATTAATATAATATTTTTTTCCACCATTTTCTTATGATAGCTTATCGAATCGGTAAGCGGGAAATCACTAACAACTTTGTTGAGCTCATCAACATCAGATTTAAGCATAATTTGATTGTAGAAATAGGAAAAGGTGTCATCCTTGTTTTCAAATAGATAATCGAGCTTTTGTCCTGATTTCCGGGCCATTTCTATTAATCCTAGTCCTGCTCCTCCTTTATCAGATATTTCGTTGTTTTCGAGAACCTCTCGATATAACATTTTTAGCTCTTCTTTGGATAGGCTGTTAACTTTTTCGAGTTGATTTTGTAGATTTTTAATTTTATTTTTTTCGATCAAATTCCCAGAAGTAATATAATACACACCACCCCAATTTTTGGTTAGAAAAAATCCGTCGCTATGCAATCGTTTAATTTTTTCACCATGGCGTACAATGTTTTGGAAGCATTCGGCCATAAGAAATGATGCTTTTTTCTTCATCTTCGAAAGCGCATCAATATTGTTAATGTTGTACTCGCTTAACTCAATAAGCTTATTGGTAATTTCGTCACTAAAATTACCGCTGTACAACATACATAAGTTGTCTTCTTTAATCCTTTCGAAAAACCAGTAAGTGGTATTAATATCCATAGGCAAAAGGTTGATAATCCCTTTTAAAAAATAAAATAACATAAAATAAATGAAAAGCACTAATTTTTTTGGCGAATAAATAAATAAAAAGGAAGCAAGTTTTGTAAAAAACGTCTAGTTTTTTCTGTTAAGAAATTTGTACATTAAAATAAAAGGGCGAAGGATATAATATAGAAAAAATAAGTAGTTGGGCAGTGGAAAGATTTCCCAATCGGTGAAGTGAGTTCGGAGTCTGAATAAAAGACTTATATAATAGTTGATACTGGGTTTCAGTTTTAAACGGTACAGTACAAACTTTATCTTACCACCGATCCCTTGCTGTCTTAAATCTTTGTTTGATATGGACTTAATGGCGTCTTGAATTAATGAATTAGTATGGTCAATTTTATCAATATATTGTGGTGTTTCGGTTTTGTACAATAGATTTGAAAGGGTACTTGCTTGCTTAAAAGTTCTCTCGAGCTTATTTTTTTTTGATAATTCCCAAGCTTTATAAATCTCTTCGTCGGAACTTTGACGTATAATTTTTGAAAAGTCTTTTAACCAAAAAAGTCGATACCATTGATGAATAGAGCCATGTGCCGCCAGAAAAGTAATGTTTGCAGGTTTAGAAATATAAGGTACTTTATATTCAGCTATTTCAATATCAAATGAATCGGCAATTATTTTTTGGGTTTCTAATGGAAGGTACGTTTTCGGATTAGTTAGATTCCAGTGCAATTCTACTTCTATGGGTGTGTTCGGTTTTGTGAGATGATAATGATGGCTTATGGTGTAATTTATTTTTTTCTGTTTGTTACTCAATGTTTTTTTAGGCGCAAGCATCACAAAACCAAATTCCTGAATAATTTTTCTGGCATTTTCAATATGGCTTCGCGGAACAAGTAAGTCAATATCTCGATAATCTCTAAAACCGATATCTTTATATAATTCTAAGGACAATAATGGTCCTTTAAAAAAAGTGTGTGGGATGTTTTTCTGGTTTAAGCCGTCGTGAATTTTAAGTACATATTGGCTGTACAGCAATGCTTTTCTTGAAAGCCCCAGTTGTACCTCATTTAATTGCTTTTTTATTTCCGATTTTAAAATGTTTGGATATTGTTTGGTTTGTTTTACAATGTGTGATATTAGTCGGTGCTTCTGGGCTAACTCAAGAAATAGTTTCCAATCAACTAATTTTTCAAGTGTTTCTATTTTTTCAATTTCTGCCTTGTTTAAATCATGTTGTGAAAGCAGAATCAATAATTGTAATTCATTTGAAAATTCTGAGATAATATGTTGCAATTGGTTTTTCATTTAAAAGATGATGGATTATCTTTAATAAATAAAATCAATTTAAGATAATTAAAAAAGGCACCCGGATTGATAAACTTATCATTTTGTGAACGATTAAAGAAAGCGTTACTCCATTTTTCATATTTTTGCATATCAATATATCGGGTGATTTTAGGATTTGATTTTGCCCGCTCAATGATTTCAATAATTTTATCTTTATCTTTCAATGTACGCAGAAAAACGGTAGGTATGGTTGCTCCACTTTTATCGTTTCTCCACCTTATTTCGTCGGGTAAGTAACCTTCCATTGCCTGGCGGATAGCATATCGTAAAATACCATTTTGTGCTTTTAAATGTGGAGGCATGGAAAGATAAAATTCGATTAAATCTTTATCGAGTAAAGGATACCTGTATTCCACCCCGTATTGTTTTGCTGCCAGCGAACTGTATTCTAAGCGCTGGGCAACATGGGGGTGTGTAATTCTTTCTATCGATTGGTCAATCAGATTATCTCTTTTAATATTATTGTAATAATTAAAATAGCGTTTTTTAATGTTTAGTTTATCCCTGAAGGATTTATTGACCGCTAAATTTTTATATTTTGAAGCCCACCATTTTTTGCCTTTTAGTAATAGAAGAATTATTTCGATAAGCCCTGGAAAAGCATTTTTTAACCGTAGTTTTTGTTTTGTCCAAAAAATTTTAACCGGATGATAACCTTGTTTTTTAAGGTCTTTTTTTAATCTTTGGTCATTTATTATTTCTTTTAAATAGCTTCCTGATTTTGAGGTAACTACTTCATCTCCACCAAATCCCGATAATAATACCTGCGTATTTTGTTCTCCGGCTGTTTGATAAAGCTGGTCGGAGAAAACACTAAAATTTTGCTGAACAATGCATCTGTTTAACGAAAGGCTGTTTTTTAAAGCATCGGTTATGCCTGAGTTTTCAGAAGTAACGAAAAGTCGATCCTTTAAATTACTAAAATCGGTAAGCAAATGGATGTATTTTTTTTCATCTTTAAAAGGATGTATTTTGCCAATCTGGGCCTCAGGCATTACATGCGAATAAGTTTTTAAAGAAACATGTTGTGCTGCTATGGATGTAATACTCGACGAATCAATTCCTCCACTTAATTCGGTTCCATAATTCACTGGATCTTGCATTCTTCGCTTAACAGCCTGGAAAAGACTTTTTTTGAAATGCGCTAAATATTCCGAATCATTTTTAAAGTTGTTTTTTGCCGGTTTTAGTTTCCAATAAGGCGAAATGGTTAATTTTTCATTTTTTAAGTGTAGAAAGTGTGCCGGGGGAAGTTTTTTAATTTCATTAAACGTAGACCTATAATGTTCAGATTTTATAATAGATATAGTGTCAGCAATGAATTGCTGGTCGATGGTGAGCAGTAGATTTTTCTGACTTAGAATTCCTCGTATTTCGGTCGAAAAAATAAATTGCTCTTTTTCAACATAATAATTGAAGGGTTTAACGCCAAAATGATCCCTGGCACAAAAAAGCTCTTTTTTTTCGATATCC
>CAZWPU010000149.1:0-4113 GCA_964635605.1 uncultured Bacteroidales bacterium
AATTAAATCTTATTAATATCTTTAATGGCTCTAATTTATTAATTAATTTTATAAACATCGATTTAAAAAGCTTAAACACTAAATCTAAATAACTTTTAGTCAATTTATTATAAATAATTAGATGGTCAGATTATTTATTTTATTTTTACTAAACTAAAGATTCTGTAAATCATAATGAAAAAAAAAATATCAAAGAAAAGGAAGAATAAAGATCAAAAAATTACTTTCCCTGACTGGAATCATTTAAAAAAATTTGCTCCATACCTTATCCTTCTAATAACTTTAGGAGCTTTCTTTGTTAGAATTTACAGAGTTGGATTTTTATCGGTTTGGCTGGATGAGTACATGCACATCAATCCGGCTTTGGATATTTTGAATGGTCGTGAAATTTCTGAATCAGATATTAATGGTATTTTTCTAACCTGGATTGTTACCTTATTTTTTAAGATTTTCGGTATTAGAGAATTGGTAGCACGCATTCCTAGCGTTTTATTTGGAGCAGCCACCATCCCTTTAATTTATTATTTTACAAAAAAACTATATAACCGAAGCATTGGATTAATGGCTTCAACCTTTGCCGCTTTTTCTTTATATTTAATTTGTTGGTCTAGAATAGCACGAAATTACGCAAGTTTTGGTTTTTCTTATATCCTTTTATTAATCGTTATTTGGCTGACCTTTAATTCTATTCATAAAAATCAAAATAAAACAGGATTCTGGTATCAAAACAATATCAACACCAGATATTTATTAATTCTTCCCTTAGTGTTCATTTTCTCTCTAATCAACCATCAGCTCACTTTTTTTGCCCTGTTTGGATTAAGCATTTATATTTTAATTAATGCTATTGTAAAGATCTTTCGAAAGACTCCCAAACGATTTACTAATATCTATGCTATTCTATCTTATTTTATTATCCTCGGCTTGATAATCTTCTTTACGCCCGCTTTACTGGATAAAGTTGCCCGTCCAATTCTTGGGATTCTATTACCTGAAAGAATAATAAACTGGATTCTTCCGGACTGGAGTTATATTATAGGCAAATTAAAATCATCTGATGAAGCTTTTAAAAGTTTTATCGTATATTTTAATGTACTTAAGAGTGACTTCGCTATAATTTATTACTTAGGTTTTCTGGGCATTATATCTTCATTTTTTATCCGGGGTAAAAAACAAGAAGCAATCTATCTTTTTTCTATGTTTGTTGTTCCGTTTCTTTTAATGAGTTTTATTTTTAGAGATCCCAGTACGCCAAATTATATATATTATATATACCCAATATTTTTAATTTATATATCAATATTTATTTACTTTTTTGTAAAATATTTTTTAAAAAAAATATTTTCCCACAATTTTCTTTCAAAAAGATCTTTCAATCATTTTATTTTACTCCTCATAATTCTTTTAATCTTCATTGCGATACCCAGAAAAGAGATAAAATCCTTAATCACTACAAAAAAACACGGACAAGTTGTTAAAAAAGAATTATTTTACAACCGATATATTGACTGGAAAAGTGTTTGCAATCAGATTAAACTATATATAAATAAAGAGGATGTTATTTTATCTACATGGCCTAGTGCTACAAACTTTTATCTTAACAGGAATAATAGCGTTTGGTTTCGACAAAGAGTTTACGATACCAAATTAAAAAAATATGTAAACCGTAAGCCTACTAATCAAAAAAATTCTGCCTATACTTTACAAGAATTAATAAACACTTACAAAGAAAATCAAAGAGGATGGTTCTTTGCTGATTATTACTTTCATAACATTTTTACTGATCCTAAAGCCAGGGATTTTGTTATTAAAAATATGAATTATCATTTTAATATTGATAATGATGGAGAAATAAAGGTTTTTAGTTGGAATCATCAAAGAAAAAGGAAATACCGTAATTCAATGCTTATTGAATTAGGTAGAAATAAAAGAAAACTTGCTTCAAAACCTTTAAATTTTACTATAAAATCAATTGACCAAATACGAAATGGCCTTTTAATTGGTATTGACGCTGAAGGTATCGATAAAAAAAATGAAGCTTATGTAATTATTAATAAAAAACAATACGCTGTTTTTAATCTGCATAAAAATAAATCTTCAATAGAAAATGCAAAAAGACAGAATTTTACAGCTGTAGTTAAAAAAGAGTGGTTAAAAGAGGGACAAAATATAATGCAATTTGTTTATAACAAAGATGTAGCAGATTATCCTAAAGGATATGTCATTTATAATGTGTTTTTTAAAAATCAATAAAATAAGATATGAAAATATTAATTACCGGAGTAGCCGGGTTCATTGGATCAAATTTAACAAAAGCATTATTAAACAATGGACATTCAGTTTACGGAATTGACAATTTGAGTTATGGAAATTTAACAAATATTGAACCTTTTCAATCAAATAAATATTTCCAATTTATCCTTGGAGATGTTTGTAACCCGTTGCTGTTAAAAGATATACATGTTGATATAATTATTCATTTAGCTTCACAAAAAATTCCAAGATATTCAAGTGCATACCGTACTCTAAATGAAAATTATTTAATGCTTGAAAATATTATAAACAAATGTTTAAGAGATAAATGTAAACTTATCTATGCATCTACTTCAGATGTTTATGGTAAAAATACAAATCTCCCCTTTAAAGAGGAGAGTGATTTTGTATTAGGAAATTCAAAAATCAAACGATGGGCTTATGCTTTATCAAAAATATATGGGGAACAAAATATTATAGCCAATGCTGATGAATATAATTTAAATTATACTATAGTAAGATTTTTTGGTTCATATGGACCCAATCAGAATTTAACCTGGTGGGGTGGACCCCAATCTGTATTTATTAATAAAACTTTTAATAACGAGCCTATTGAGATTCATGGGGATGGATCTCAAACAAGAACATTTACGTATATTGATGATACCGTAACTGCATTATTAAATTGTATAGAATCAAATAAATCGGATAATGAAATATTTAACATAGCCTCTAATCCAAATGAAGAAATATCAATTTTAGCCCTCGGAAAATTAATCTGGCAATTAATTAATGGCGAAGAATCAACACCAAAAATAAAACTTGTACCTTATTCAGACTTTGGTCGATATGAAGATGTGAATAGAAGAGTTCCAAGTATTAATAAACTTAAAGAATTTTTCAACTTCAACCCCAAATATTCTTTAAAAGAGGGGCTTATTAAAACAATTCAATGGCAAAAAGAAGCAATAAAAAGATGATCTATTTCTTAATTCCTGTATTTAACGAATCAAAAAACATATCCTATTTACATCAAGATATGGTTCAAAGTTTGCCTAATCAGGATAAATTTTTCGTTTTTGTTGATGATTGTTCAACTGATAATACGGTTAAACAAATTCATGAAGCGTTTTCTGGTAATAATTATATAGTGTTAGAAAAAGAAAATAATATTGGACCTGGAGATTCATTTAACAGAGGTTTTGAATGGATTATAAATAATAAACAAGATAATGCTGATTACATTGTTACCCTTGAAGGAGATAATACTTCTGATTTATCCATTTTACCTAAAATGATTGCTATTTCAGATTTGGGTTTTGATTTGATTTTAGCCTCTGTGTATTCTCAGGGAGGAAAATTGGATCAAACAACTTTTTTTAGAAAAATTTTATCTTTTTTTGCCAATCTCATCATGCGTATAACCTTAAATTTAAATGTGCTAACACTTAGTTCCTTTTACAGAGTTTATAAAATAAGTCTCATCCAAAAAATAAAAGATAAAAATCAATCCATTATATCGGAAAATGGTTTTTTATCCAAAGTCGAAATTCTGATCAAGGCGATTCAATTAAATGCTTCAATAATTGAAGTACCAACCACCTTATTATCTAAACGAAGGAAAGGAAAATCTAAGATGAAAATTTCCAAAACGCTGATTGATTATTTAAGATTAATCTTTAAGTCAAGAAAATTTTATAAAAATGATTAAAAAAGCGGGAATTTTCCCGCTTAACAGATGAACAAACCATTGCTTAGCTTATGAAATCTTAATTTGTTTCTTTGGCTTTTCTTTTGCTTCATCACGTTTTGGAATTACAACATTTAATATTCCATCTTTATGCGTTGCCTTAATCTTGT
>CAZWPU010000150.1:0-4105 GCA_964635605.1 uncultured Bacteroidales bacterium
ACCGATGCCGTTAACAAGTGTTTCGCAAACAAAACCCTTTGTACAGGATCATCTCCTCCTAAAAATCCAATATATGCCGCTAACACTCCACCAGCTACAGTAGCCATTCCTCCAATCATAACCAACAACATTTCAGAATCATTCATCTTGGGCAGGTATGCTTTTATCATTAAAGGAGATTCTGTTTGTCCTAAAAATATATTCCCGGCCACAGATAAACTTTCTGTTCCTGATAATTTCATGGCTTTTATCATTAACCAAGCTAACCCTTTTACTACAACTTGTATTATACCCCAATAAAATAATACACTGGTTAAGGCCGAAAAGAAAATTATGGTAGGTAAAATTTGAAATGCAAAAATCATCCCCATAGAATCGGTATCCATAATAGAACCAAAGAGAAAAGTACTTCCGGCATCGGTGAAATCTAATATTTTAACAAAAATTTTGCCTACAAACTCAAAGAAAAAAGCAACAAAAGGAATGTATAGAATACTTATAGCCAGGATTAACTGTATGGCAAGTCCTTTGGCAATAACAATCCAATCTACATTCTTCCGGTCTGAACTAAAAATCCAGGCTAAAATAATGATAACAACCATTCCCAACAATCCCCTGAGAATTGTAATCAAACTAAATCCGGATCCTTCTTTACCTTTAATCAGAATATTAGATTTAGAAATTTTTTCCTCAGCTTTCTGCTCCGTTTGTTCGGATACTAAATAATCGGTTGAATCAGTTTTTATTGTTGTAGTATCACTTGCTAATTTATTTTGTGGTTCGTTTGTATTACTTTGTGATGCAAAAACTCCTGCAATAACAATTACAAAAGAAAAGAGAACTAGTATTTTTTTCATTCAATTCAATTTAATTTAAATTAATCTATTTATCTTTTTTTCGCTTATTTATTTCATCTCGAATAATAGATGCCTTTTCATATTCCTCTTTTTTTATTGCCTCATCTAAAAGGACTTCCAGAGCTTCAATGTCTAAATCTTCGTATTCGTAACTAGACATAGATGATACATCTGCATCAGGTTTATCAGACGATTCATCCGAAGAGGATTTATGAGGTTGTATTTTTTCTTCACTTTCAATATCAATTACTATTCCTGACTTTTGTAAAATCTCTTCGGTAGTATAAATTGGACATTTAAATCGTAAGGCAAGAGCAATAGCATCAGAGGTTCTGGCATCAATAGAAATATTATTTTTCCCATTGTTACAAATAAGTTGAGAATAAAATACGCCTTCCTCCAGACGATAAATATTAACCTCCAACAAGTTAACTCCAAAAGATGTTGCAAAATTTAAAAATAAATCATGGGTTAATGGACGTGGAGGTTTTAAACCTTCTAATTGAATAGCAATAGCCTGCGCCTCAAATCCACCAATAATTATAGGAATACGTCTTTCACCATTTTCTTCTGTCAAAACTAAAGCATATGCCCCAGTCTGTGTCTGACTATACGATATTCCCAGTACATTTAACTTAATCTTACTCATAAATAAAAATCAGGTTACAACATTACATTTATACAAAAGTAAATAAATCATTGATAAAATATAGATTTATACTTTTGAACCTGTAAGAAATATTGTGCAAGCAAGTTTAACAATTAATTTAATGAAAAAAAAGTTACTATTTAGTTAAAAAAAATCAGATTCTTCTATTTCAGGTATTTTTATTAATAAATAATAGTATTAATTCGTTTGTGCTATGTTTATAAAAAAGATTATTTTTAACTTAGCAACTGTAAAAAAACAAATGATGAATACGATAATATCAGATTTTTTGGAAGCTCAACATATATTAAACGCATTTATTAATGACGAAAATAATATTTTAAAAATTCAGTCTGCGGGAGATCTAATTATCGAAGCAATAAAAAAAGGGAAAAAAGTTATTTCGTGTGGCAATGGAGGGTCTATGGGCGACGCCATGCATTTTGCTGAAGAGCTTACCGGACGTTTTAGAGAAAACCGTCCTGCCATTGCAGCTCTTTCCATTTCAGACCCTACCCATATCACATGTACAGCTAATGACTATGGTTATGATTATATTTTTTCGAGATATATTGAAGCTGTAGGTCAGGAAAATGATGTATTACTTGCGATTAGTACCAGTGGCAATTCTGCTAATGTATTAAAAGCAGCTGAAATTTCTCATGAGAAAGGAATGAAAGTGGTGGCGCTAACCGGGAAAAAAGGAGGAAAAATGGCTCAAGAGTGTGATGTTGAAATTCGTGCACCTTATTCCCAATACGCCGACAGAGCACAAGAAATACATATTAAAGTTATCCATGCTCTAATTCATTATATCGAAAACAATCTTTTTTAACACAAAATAAACTGTTTATGCTGGTAAAAACCTATGGAAGTGCTGTACAAGGCATAAGTGCTACAACCATTACCATAGAAGTAAGTGTATCACAAGGGATTAATTTTTATCTTGTCGGGTTACCAGATAGCGCTGTAAAAGAAAGTCAACAACGAATAGATTCCGCTTTAAGAACTAACGGTTACAAAGTCCCTGGCAAAAAAATCGTTATTAATATGGCCCCGGCTGATATCCGAAAAGAAGGCTCAGCCTATGATTTGCCTCTGGCCATTGGAATATTAGCAGCATCGGAACAAATACAATCCGACCAGTTAGAAAATTACATCATTATGGGCGAACTCTCGCTAGACGGAGGGTTGCAAAAAATTAAAGGCGTATTGCCTATTGCCATTCAAGCTCGAAAACAAGGGTTTAAAGGATTTATTCTACCCAAAGAAAATGCACAGGAAGCTGCTGTAGTAGATGATCTCGAAATATACGGAGTAGAAAATATTAAAGAAGTGATTGATTTTTTTAACGAAGAAATTGAACTTGAAAAAACAATCGTAGATACCCGTGACGAATTTTTTACCAACATTAACAATTATGAAATTGATTTTTCGGATGTTCGGGGTCAGGAGAATGTTAAAAGAGCACTAGAGATAGCAGCATCTGGCGGACATAACATTGTAATGATTGGTCCTCCCGGTGCCGGAAAAACCATGTTAGCGAAACGGATTCCAACTATAATTCCACCATTAACATTACACGAAGCATTAGAAACAACGAAAATACATTCGGTAGCAGGAAAAATTGATGGAGAAACTTCTTTAATGACCAGGCGTCCATACCGAAGTCCTCATCATACTATTTCGGATGTGGCTCTTGTTGGTGGAGGTGGTTATCCTCAACCAGGTGAAATTTCTTTAGCACACAATGGTGTTTTATTTTTAGATGAATTGCCCGAGTTTCAACGATCCGTTTTAGAAGTAATGAGACAACCTTTAGAAGATCGTGTTATTACGATAAGCCGTGCAAAATTTACGGTTGAATATCCCGCAAGTTTTATGCTGATAGCATCTATGAATCCCTGCCCTTGCGGATATTATAACCATCCGGATAAAGAATGTGTATGTGCGCCGGGAAACATTCAGCGTTATTTAAATAAAATCTCAGGTCCATTACTCGACCGAATTGATATACATATTGAAGTAGTTCCTGTATCGTACGATGAGCTTGCGGAAACAAAACCTGCTGAAAGCAGCGAAGAAATAAGAAAACGAGTAATAAAAGCACGCGAAAAACAGTCGGAACGATTTAACTCACACCAACAAATTTACAGCAACGCTCAAATGTCATCTAAAATGATTCGTACCTATTGTGAAATCGATACTGCCGGAAAAACACTACTAAAGAAAGCAATGGAAAAACTCGGACTATCCGCACGGGCATACGACCGCATCTTAAAAGTAGCAAGAACCATTGCCGATTTGGAAGGAACAGAAAACATTCAATCATACCACTTAGCCGAAGCCATACAATACAGAAGCTTAGATAGAAGTGGATGGGGAAACTAATTAAGATTTAAAATTAATAATAATCAATGAAAAAAATAATATACTCAAAATGCCCGCTATGCCAAAGCCATAAAATAGTATCAACCATTTCATTAGAGGATTATTCTATCTCAAAACAACCCTTCGAAATCTGGCAATGTACACAATGCAATTTTCTGTTTACCCAAAATATTCCTGATGAGGAATCTATCGGTTCTTATTATGCAAG
>CAZWPU010000151.1:0-4103 GCA_964635605.1 uncultured Bacteroidales bacterium
GCAGGCGCTAGCGGAACGTAACTATTAGCAGATATTGCATTAATTTATCTTTTTCTTTTAAACTATGACTCCTGTGACAGACTATGTACAGGGTTAGCATGTATACTTTTAAAAATACTTATCATCATTATTGACAGTGTTGAAACTATAATTATAACAGAAGGAGCTAAAAAGATAATCAGGGTTAAATCAATTTTTTCAGCAAAATTCTGTAACCATAAATTTATCAGGTAATAAGAAAAAAACATCCCCACAATAACAGCAATAAAAATTAAAACAAAATATTCTTTAAGGAATAATTTAATAATTGATAGCCTTGAAGCACCCAAAATTTTTCTTACGGCAATACTTTTTTCCCACTTTTTTGCTATATAGTTGGAAAATACATACACTCCCACGCCTGCAATTATAAAAACAATAAAGAATAATATATTGAAACCACGAGATAACATTTCTTCTTTTTTATATTCTGTCTTCCACCGATTAGCTAAAGAAAAGGGCGTGAAATAATAACCCGGTTCAAATTCAAGTATTACATTTTTTATTAATGATGAAATATTTTCCCTTTTACTTTTAGTTTTAACTGCAATAAAATTAAAATCATTAGCTTTTAAACCAATTACAAGTGGTTCAATTTCATAATATAAGGAACGAAAATTATAATCACCAATTACACCTATAACCTTTAAAACCTGATTTGATGACACATCAATTATCTCCTGACCAATCGGATCATCAAACCCAAATCTTTTTACTGCTGTTTCATTAATAAGCACGCTATTATCAACATCAGCAATATGTGTTTTTGAGAAATTCCTTCCTTTAAGCACTTTTATCCCAAGGGTTTCAATGTAATCACAATCAGATTCAAAAAAATATGCTAAAAACCTTTCGCTTGTTACTGCTTTTTTCTTAAGAGGTATTTGGCTAAAACCGCCTAGCTCTGGCAATGCATCGCAGCAGCTAACCTTTTCAACACCACTTTTTTTCATTAACTCTTGTTTTATCGACTGATGATTGATATTTTGTTCATCTTTCCCGCCATTAAAAACCATACGCGCAATGTATATATCATCTTTTTTATATCCATGGTTTGCATGTTTTATCAGGTTCATTTGTTTTAAAATAATAATTGAACAAACTGCAACAATTAAAATTATACAAAATTGAAAAACCATAATAACCCTGCGGTATAAAAATCTCTGTTTAAATCCACCTGATGCCCCATTGAGTATAAAAGCCGGCTTTAATCCGGATAACATAAATGCAGGATATAAAGCAGATATAATGCCAATTAAAACAATTAAACCTATTACAGTAAATAGTAAAAAAATTGGCGATAAATATAATTTCAATCCTGTTAGTTCATTAAAAACAGGAACCCCAAAATATAACAATAACAATGTAATTAATACAGCAATAAAAACAAATAATACAGATTCTGACAATAAATGAAAAATAAGATTCTGTCTTGTTGCTCCATTTATTTTACGTAAACAAAATTCTTTTGAGCGGTGCTCGCCGTCCATAGCAATTAAATTAACATAGTTTAAACATGCCAGAAGAAGTATAAGAAACGCTATAACACCTAAAAACAATAACTGTTTAACATTCCCTGTTTTAGCAATCTCATCATTTTGTTCTTCAGCTTCCAAATGTATATCAGTTACAGCCTGTAATTGTATATTGTACTTTTCACTGTTAAAATTGGGGATTCCCCAACTATCAATAACTGCATCAAATTTATCTTTTACTTTAACAGGATTACTTTGTTTATTTAACATTACATACGATAATACCTGCAAGTCTGAGGGACTCCTACTATTAAACAATTGTAAAGATTGATTTGATAATATAAACTCAAAATTGAGGTGAGTATTCGGTTTAACATCTTCAATTATTGCAGTAACAATATAATCTTTCTGATGGTTATTTCCTATTTTAATAATTTGTCCTATCGGATTCCTATTTTTAAAATATTTTTTACTTATATTTTCTGTAATAACAACTGTATTGGGCTTATTAAGAGCTGTTTTGGCATCTCCTGAAACAAAATTAAATTTAAACACATCAAAAAATGATGAATCAACCCAAAAAACATTTAGTTCTAATTGCTTTTGATGCTCTGACTCTACCATTTGATTTGTAGGTAATAATCTGGTATAGTATTTTATTTCAGGCACCTCATTTTTCATTACTGGTGCTATTGCAGGACTTGTAAAAATAGTATTTAATTTATTAGACTCAGAAAAACTGTAGTTAGTTTTTAATCTATATACACGGTCAATATTATTTAAGTACTTATCGTAAGAGTATTCATAATATAAATATGAATAGATAAGAATAAAAAAGAACAATCCAATAACTAGTTCCAGCAAAATAATAAAAAAATTAGCTTTATTTTTAAAGTAATGCCTGTAAAAAGAAAGTAGGTAATTTGATATCATAAAAAAAATTAAAATGTTAAAATTTAACGTTCTTGTTAATAATAATTATTCAACCTCCTCAATAACTAAATCATATAAAACATTAGATAATCTATTCTGATCTATTTTGTTTTGCTTTTGAATGTTTTGTATTCTTTTTACTAATTTAAGCATTTCAATAAAACGACAATTCTTTTTTATTTCACATTCCATATTACCAAAACATGTCGGAAAATTATGATAATTGAATATGTTTTCAGGATACCTCAAATCGTTAATTACTTCATAAACTAAATCTGAATTATAGATATTAGATAAAATTTCTTTTATATTATTCGAATTATTCATCTTTAGTTTCAAATAATCTCTAATACAATAATAATAGATATAATGATTTGATTTTGTTTCTTTTAAAAATTTATTTATATAAAAAAATGATTCTTTATACTCTCTTAATTTGTAGTAAGCCATTGATAAAAATAATTCAATATCGAAATCTTTTAGTTCTGGATGATCGTTAAGCAAAAAAAATCTGGATAAATTTTTTTTACTTAATTTTAATTTAGGATATATTTCACTTATAGCATCTACCAATTTTTTTAATTCATGTTCATTAAGCTCCTTTATTCTAAGAAAATTGCACCAGTTCATTGGAAAATTTCCAAAAAAATCAATTCCTTCCTTATTATTAACAGTTTGGCTTAATCCTGGAATAACAATTTGATATGCAGGAAAATTTAAAAATGAAACATCCCGGACATATAAATTATAACCTAATTTTTCTACTAAATTAATTAAATCAAAAAGATCTGTTTTATCACTCAATCCTGTTTCTATTTCTAATCCTTCAAATTCATAAGAATACTGATTTGAGAAAATTGATTTTGGCCATTTCCCTGTACCATAGCAGGTAACATTCTCAAAATTAATATAATCCGATTCTTTATTCGAAACTTTATTATAAGATTTATTAACTTCATCAAAATAATCAACCTCAACCTTTTTTAACATACCTCCCTGATTCTGATACAGTTCAGTAAGACATCTTTCTACAGCTGTAACAGGCCAAGGATCTGCTGCTAGTTTAAAATTATAGGAATAGTTCTTAGGATCAACTATTAGAATACCTATTACTGGTAATTTCATATTTAATGAACAATCCTTTATTTGTATCTTATAGCCATATTTATTCTTAATGTTATTTAACAATTCATATACTCTTGTACCTTTAAAATAACTGTATGGTATTGTGGGTGGAGTGATTTTAGAATAATATATCTTTCTTAAAGCATAACGTTCAAAAATTTCACATATTCCTTGTATTAATGCTTCCTCTGGCGTATTTCCAGCACACATACCATTTGATGTACTTGCTCGAAAAATTAAATCTTGTGGAAGATATACAACCTTATTATTTTGATAATCAAAATATGGAATACAAAATGATTTCTCTTTTTGTAATTTATTTGAAATAATAAAATCTAAATCATCTTTATTATTAATATCAAACAAGTTAGATATAAATTCATATTGTTCAATAATTAAATTTTTTGTATCCATAATAATTTCATCTGGGTCATATAAAAAATCTAATCCCAGATTTTCTTCTTTAAGCTTTTTCCCTAAATTACAAAAATCAATAAGATCAAGTTTTGATTTTAATGCAAACTCAATATT
>CAZWPU010000152.1:0-4088 GCA_964635605.1 uncultured Bacteroidales bacterium
AATTAAAAATACATAATTTAACTGTAATTTTAAAGTAATGATTTAGATAATAAATAATCTAAAACATATTTTCATTATTCTGCCTTCTAATGAATTATTTTAACTTTGTGCGTTTACTTTATATGAATAATTTGCAATGAAAAAATATAAAAACATATATTTTGATCTTGACCGTACCTTGTGGGATTTTGACAGTAATGCAAAAGAAACTTTTCAGGACATTTATGAAAAACATGAGTTACACAAAATCTTTAACAGTTTCGATAATTTTTACAATACCTATGTAAAGCATAATGAGCGTTTATGGAAGATATACCGTGATGGGAAGATCAGAAAATCGGTATTGGCTTTTAAACGATTTGCACTTACATTGGAAGAGTTTGGTGTTAAAGATGAAGATTTGGCAAAAATAATTGGACAGGATTATATTGAAATAAGTCCAACCAAAAAAAGACTTTTCCCGGGAACTTATGAGACCTTAGAATACCTGAAGATTAAATATAACCTGTATATTATTACCAATGGTTTTAACGAAGTACAATTCACTAAACTAAAAAACAGCAAGCTGGATACATTTTTTAAAAAAATTTTTACATCAGAAAATGCAGGCGCACAAAAACCTAACGCCAAAATTTTTGAGCATGCTTTAAAAAGTGTAAATGCAAGAAAAAAAGAAAGTGTAATGATTGGTGATGATTTAGACACCGATATCATTGGAGCCAAAAAATTTGGACTCGATCAGGTATATTTTAATCCACAAGGGAAAAAACATTCAGAAGATATTACCCATGAAATAACTTCGTTGAAAGAATTACTGAATATACTATAAAGAATTTAGAATGGAACTTCATTGTCGAAATTGGTATTACTACCCAGATCAAAAGAGTCGTCTTTTTTAGCTTGTTTAGATTTATCCTCTTCATTCATCTTGGAACCAAAAGTAATTGCACCGCCATTCATATCATTCTCAACCGGGAAATCTCCAATCAAGTCATCTTCAAGGTCTTCAAATTTAGCTAATTCATCTCTGAATCTTAGCTTAATATCGGCTAAAGCACCATTACGGTGTTTTGCCAAAATAATTTCAGCAATACCGAGGAGTGAGTTTCCATCCTCGTCTTCAATAAATCCATATTTTTCAGGTCTGTGAATAAACATTACCATATCGGCATCCTGCTCGATAGCCCCTGATTCACGTAAATCGGATAATTGTGGACGCTTAGAACCTGAACGCATCTCAACCGATCGGTTTAGCTGCGATAAGGCAATAATAGGTACATTTAATTCTTTAGCAATTCCTTTTAACGATCGGGAAATCATACTCACTTCCTGTTCGCGGTTACCACGGGTTTCTGTAGGGCCTGTCATTAGCTGCAAGTAATCTATAATAATAACATCTATCTGCTGTTGGCTCATTAATCGTCGACATTTTGCTCTTAACTCGAAAACCGATATTGCGGGAGTATCGTCAATATAGATTGGTGCATCAACCAATTTTTTAATTTTATATTCGAGCTGTTCCCATTCGTAAGGTTCAAGTCTTCCGTTTTTAATTTTATTGGACGATAATTCGGTTTCACTTACAATTAAACGATTTACTAACTGTACCGATGACATCTCCAAAGAAAAAATAGCTACACCTTTTTGATGTTCAACGGCCATATTTCGGGTCATCGATAAAACAAAAGCGGTTTTACCCATGGAAGGGCGTGCGGCAATTATTACTAAATCAGACTTTTGCCATCCTGAAGTTACACGGTCTAATTTGGTATAACCCGAAGGAACGCCACTTAAACCATCTTCTCGCTTTGCCGCTTCTTCAATCTGGCTAATGGCTTCCTGAATAACCACCCCAATTTTGGATGTTTCTTTCTTGATATTTCCTTCGGCCACTTTGAATAGCTCCGACTCGGAAAAATCAATTAAGTCATTCACATCAATCGAGTCATCATATGCTTTATTCTGGATTTGGGAAGAAACACGAATCAATTCACGTTGAATATATTTTTGGGCAATAATACGGGCATGATACTCAATATGTGCAGCCGAAGCAACTTTACTGGTAAGTTGAGTAAGGAAAAAAGGCCCTCCCACTTCGTCAAGCTCATCTCTTTTTCGCAATTCTTCGGTTACAGTTAAAATATCAATTGGCTGTAATTCTTGCGACAAATCTAAAACCGCTTTAAAAATTTTTTTATGGGCATCTTTATAAAAACAATCCGGACTAATTATATCCATTACGGCAATAATAGCATCTTTTTCCAGCATAATTGCTCCCAGCACAGCCTCTTCAAGATCTAATGCCTGCGGTGGTAATTTACCATAATCAATACTTTGAGCGATTTGTTTCGATTGCGAAAAATTTTTCGTATTTCCGGCCATTTTTATTTTACTTTTTTCGGGAATCAAATGTAAGCATACCCCATTCATTTTTCATAGTAACATCACTTTTTATTTTCGTCTTTTTTTTAACGTAAGTTATTAACAATTGTTAATTAAATTTTTGTTATGATGATTATCAGCAATAAACTAAATTTGTAAGATAAAATCTTTTAACTTTTAATCAAATGATCAATTTTCCCAATGCAAAAATTAATATCGGTTTAAACATTACTGAAAAACGTAAAGATGGATTTCATAATATCGAAACTATTTTCTATCCTATAAAATTATCTGATATTTTAGAAATAAAATATTTAAAAAACAACTTTTTATTTAACACTACGGGAATTTCTATTGACGAAGGAAGTCGGGATAATAACATCTGTATTAAAGCTTACCATTTATTAAAAAATCATTGCACACTCCCCCCTGTACATATGCATCTGCATAAAAACATTCCAATTGGAGCCGGTTTAGGTGGGGGCTCATCCGATGCTGCTTTTACGCTAAAAATGTTAAACTCAAGGATGAAATTAAATCTTTCGAATGAAGTACTATTGAAAATTGCCGAAGAAACAGGTAGTGATTGCCCGTTTTTTATATTAAATAAACCATCATTTGCTACCAAAAAGGGGAATGCTTTATTTCCGGTAAACTTTAATTTAAAAGGATATTTCCTTGTTTTGGTCTACTCTTTTATACAGGTTAACACAGCAGCTGCTTACCAAAAAACAAAACCACAACAATCATCCGAAAAATTAACATACCGAATTAATCAACCTGTTGAAACCTGGAAGGAGCATATAAAAAACGATTTTGAAAAGGTAATTTTCAATGATTACCCCGAAATAAAAAAAATTAAAGATCAATTATACGATTCAGGGGCTGTTTATGCCTCTATGTCTGGAAGTGGGTCAGCAGTATATGGTTTTTTTAGAGATAAAGTAGATTTAAAAACCGAATTTAGCCATTATTTCGTATGGACTGAGTGGTTATAAAAAATCCGGAGCAAATAACTCCGGATTTATTAGACTTAATTTTATTTTAATTCCATAATTAATTTCCCTTTGGGAATTTTTTCTGATTCTTTTATATGAATCTTTTTAACAACTCCATCGGAGGTAAATAAAATTTTATTCTTCATTTTCATGGCTTCCAGTATCATCATTAAGTCACCTTCTTTCACCTCTTGCCCTTCTTCTACATGAATTTTAATTATTGTTCCTGGAATTTCAGAATAAATTTTTCGTTCGTCTGGATATTCCCATTTTTTCCTGTTCTTAAATTTTTCTGTTAACAGGGTGCGGTATTTATCTCCATCGACAACAAAAGTGTTAAATCGCATCTTTTGCATTTCCCCTTTGTTTTGTGAAGCTGTTTCTTTTTTATCAGATTTTGATTTTGCTACCATAACATAAAGATTTAAAATGGAGGAATTCCATGTTTTTTAATCGGTTTTCTGTCAACTTTATTTTTCGAAACCTCAATGGCATGCAGCAATAATTTTCTGGTTTCTTTAGGTTCAATAACCGAATCTACATATCCTTTTGCAGCTGCCACATATGGATTAGCAAACTTTTGCTTATACTCTTTAACTTTTTGTTTTCGCATTTTCTCAGGATCCTTGGCAGACATAATTTCTTTTCTAAAGATAATATTTGCAGCACCTTCAGGTCCCATAACGGCAATCTCAGCTCCCGGCCATG
>CAZWPU010000153.1:0-4057 GCA_964635605.1 uncultured Bacteroidales bacterium
AAAATATAAAAATCCTAACCAAAAGGCAATATTTGTCTATGCTTAGGATTTTTAGAAATTTAATCTTAATGAGATGATTAATGCAGTTTCGAACCAATAAGGTGTATAAACTCTTCGCGGGTTTTTGTATCGCGTAAAAACGCTCCGGTAAAAGCAGAGGTAGTAGTTACCGAATTTTGTTTTTGCACCCCGCGCATCTGCATGCACATATGTGCTGCTTCAATAACTACTGCAACACCCATTGGATTTAATGTTTCCTGAATACAGTCCCTGATTTGCATGGTTAAACGTTCCTGAACCTGTAAACGACGGGCATAGGCTTCAACCACATGGGCAATTTTACTTAATCCGGTGATATATTCATTCGGGATATAAGCCACATGAGCTTTACCATAAAAAGGAATCATATGATGTTCGCACATGGAATAGAGTTCAATATCTTTTACAATAACCATCTGCTTGTAATCTTCCTTAAAAATGGCCGATTTTAAAATATCTTTCGGTTCAATATTATATCCCTTGGTTAAAAACTGAATGGCTTTGGCAACACGGAGAGGAGTATCCAGTAATCCTTCACGATTGGTATCTTCTCCTATTAAGTCAAGAATGGCTTTGTAATGTTTAGCCAGTTCTTCAGTTTTTTCTTCGTTCCATTTGTCAATACGTGCGTACCCACTATCTTCAAATGTTTTTACTCCATTATTAACTATTTCCATGATTTGTTTTTAATTTCCAAAATATTCGACAAAATTGTTTTCGGTTTCCTGTATCTTCACACAATGTAGTTCAATACCCAATGCTTCAATCGCGGGTTTTAATTGTTCCCATATCCCAATGGCTAAATTTTCGGTCGAAGCAATTTTTTCCTGCATAAAATCTACATCTATATTAATGTTTCTATGGTCAAGTTTTTCGATGACCCTTTCTTTTATGATGGTACTTAATTGTTTAATGTTAACCACAAATCCGGTTTCAGGATTTAATTCGCCTTTTACTGTAACATAAAGAATGTAATTATGTCCATGCCAGTTTTTATGTGAACACTGTCCGAAAACTTCAAGGTTTTTTGCATCATCCCACTCTTTACGGAATAACCGGTGTGCAGCACAAAATCTTTCTCGTCGGGTTAAGTACATCATAATACGTCATTTTATATTGTTTTTATTTCAAATAAATTGTTGTTCCCTTAAAATAACAATAATTTTACCACAAAAACAATATCTTTGAGTTTCCAAAAGTACAAAATACCGTGAAGATTTTAATTGTTTCAGCAACAGAAAAGGAGATTTTTTCTGTAAAGAAAAATTTAAAAATCAATGTATCAAACGCTTGCATGATGAAATATACCGTTGTGAAAGATTTGGTGGTTGATTATTTAATTACCGGAGTGGGTTGCACTTTTACAACATACGCATTGAGCCAAAAATTACAAGCTAAAAAATATGATTTAGTAATTAATGCAGGCATAGCCGGTAGTTTTAACCCTGATTTAAAGATTGGCGATGTTGTTTGGGTTGAAAAAGATGAGTTTGCCGGGTTAGGCATTGAAGATGGGAATAGTTTTTACACTTTATTTGATAAAAAATTTCTGGATTCCAATGACTTTCCGTTTAAAAATGGACAGCTCGTAAATCCGAATCAATTCAAACAAAACGTTTTTCAATCATTGAAAAGCGTAAAAGCCATAACTTCAGATATAACCCATGGCAACGAAGACTCGATTGAAAAAATAAAACAAAAATTTTCTGCAGATATTGAAACGATGGAAAGTGCTGCCTTTTTTTATGTTTGTTTAAAAGAAGGCGTTCGGTTTATGGCTATCCGGGCAATTTCTAATTTTGTGGAAGAGCGTAATACCCAATATTGGGATATTCCGTTAGCCATTAAAAACCTTAACCATAAACTTCTTGAGATAATAAATGTTTACAAATAAAATGTTTTATAAACGATGAGAAAAATAACACTAGGCTATTCCCCCTGCCCCAACGATACTTTTATTTTCGATGCCATGGTTCATCATAAAGTGGATACCGAGGGGCTTGATTTTGATATTTTATTGGCTGATGTAGAAGAGCTGAACAAAAAAGCAGCCCGTCAATTGCTGGATGTTTCCAAAGTAAGTTATCATGCTTATGCAAAGATTGCCGACAATTATTGTTTGTTAGATGCAGGAAGCGCTTTAGGAAAAAATAACGGCCCGCTATTAATCAGTAAGCATAAAATTTATCCCGATGAGGTGAATGAAGTAAAAATTGCAATCCCCGGCACAAATACTACAGCTAATTTATTGCTAAGCATAGCTTATCCCTATGCTACACATAAGAAAGCGTACCTGTTTTCGGATATTGAAGAGGTCGTTTTAAGTGGAGAAGCAGATGCGGGGCTTATTATTCACGAGAATAGGTTTACCTATGAAAAAAAAGGATTGCAAAAAATTATAGATTTAGGGGAGTACTGGGAGAAAGAGATGAACCTGCCCGTTCCCCTGGGTGGCATAGCCATAAAACGGGATATGGATATTGAACTACAGTTAAAAATTAACCGCATTTTACAGAAAAGTGTTGAGTATGCTTTTGAAAATCCTAAATCAGCATATCCTTATATAAAAAAATATGCACAGGAAATGGACGAAGAGGTAATGTATAAACATATTGAATTGTATGTAAATAATTATACGCTCGATTTGGGTAATGATGGGAAAGAAGCCATAAAAAGCCTGTTTGAAAAAGCATCCTCTTTAGGAATTATTCCACCAATGAATCAACAAATATTTTTAACTTAGCAAAAGCAAAATGATTAAAAAGTAAAGTTATGATTATAGTTACAGGAGCCGCCGGGTTTATCGGCAGTAATTTAGTGCGTAAACTAAATGATGAAGGTTTTAAAGATATCGTTTTAGTGGATGATTTTTCGCGTGAGGAGAAAAATAAGAATTTTGAAGGAAAGGAGTTTTCGCAAAAAGTACATCGTGATGATCTGATGGAATGGCTGGATGCTAACCATAAATGGGTGCAAATTATTTTGCATATTGGTGCACGAACCGATACTGCTGAATTTGATCCATCCGTTTTTGAAAAATTAAATATTGGTTATACCCAGCGGGTATGGAATAAATGTGTTGAATATGGTTTGCCATTGATTTATGCCTCGTCCGCGGCAACTTACGGAGGGGGTGAGCATGGCTATGATGATAATCATGAGATAGTGGAAAAATTAAAACCATTAAATCCGTATGGAGAATCGAAAAATGAATTTGATAAATGGGCTTTACAGCAGGAACATAAACCTTATTTCTGGGCCGGATTAAAATTCTTTAATGTTTACGGTCCCAATGAGTATCATAAAGGACGCATGGCATCGGTAATTTTTCATGCTTATCATCAGATTTCGGATACGGGAAAAATGAAACTTTTCCGGTCGCACCGCCCTGATTTCAAAGATGGGGAACAGCTTCGTGATTTTATTTATGTAAAAGATGTGGTGAATGTTATCTATTTCTTAATGAATCATCGTAAAGATTCTGGAATTTATAACCTGGGAACCGGCAAAGCGCGTTCTTTTCTCGACCTGACCAAAAATACATTTAAAGCCATGGGCATTAAAGAAAATATTGAATTTGTGGATACGCCTGAAGATATTCGCGATAAATACCAGTATTTTACCGAAGCAAATATGAGCAAACTTAGGTCAATTGGTTATGATAATTCTTTTACAACGCTGGAAGATGGAGTGAAAGATTATGTGCAAAATTATTTAAAGGATCATAAGTATAATTAGAATTATAGATAGCCTTGTCTACTGTACTTAATATCATTGGATCATCGGCTTCCAGCCGGTGAAAATATTAATTCCAATTAGCGACTAGTATAGTTGTCTAATAATCCGCCAAGCCGCTCAAACGGCCAGACGGATTACTGGGAAAATAACCGGCTAAAGTCTGGTACTCATTACCATTTAATAATCGTCAGCTAAAAAAAACGGTACATTAGGCCATGATTGATATAACCCGTGGGTTATGGGAATCATTATGATGCAGCACTCCTCAAATATTCGAGTT
>CAZWPU010000154.1:0-4054 GCA_964635605.1 uncultured Bacteroidales bacterium
GATTAACTAAAATTCTGATGAGAATATTTTATCTTTGATATTTTAGAATTAAAAAACAAATGAGTAGTGAAGCCAATTTCAGAAGATATCATATCACCCTTACAACATTTCATTAACGAAACTCAACATCCATTAATACTAATCCATTATAATCCAGATGGTGATGCAATAGGATCTGCTTTGGGATTTTATCATTATCTGGTAAGAAAAGGAAAAAATCCTATTATTGTATCACCAAATGATTATCCGAAATTTTTACATTGGTTGCCCGGGAATGATAAAGTATTGGTATATAAAAGACAATCAGGCACCGTACTTAATGCTTTAAAACAAGCAGATGTTATTTTTGCACTCGATTTTAACGATGCAGACCGGGTCAACGATTTGGAAAAATATTTAAAAAATGCCAAAGCCCAGAAAGTATTGATTGACCATCATCCTGAACCGGGAAATTTTGCTGATTTAGTAATTTCAGATGTAATATATAGTTCAACGGCCGAACTGGTTTATCATGTAATTGAATCCTTGAAGGATGAAAACCTGGTAGATCGAACGATTGCCGAATGTCTTTACACCGGGATTATGACCGATACCGGTTCATTTAATTACAATTCGTCGCAACCATATACTTACTATGTAGTTTCAAAATTAATTGGATTGGGAATTAATAAGGATCAAATCTATTGGAATATTTACGATAATTATTCTGCTGACCGAATGCGCCTGTTAGGCTATTGCTTGTATAAAAAGATGGAAGTATTTCCCGAATATCATGCGGCATGTATAAGTATAACTAAAGAAGAGCTGAAAACATTTAATTTTGCTCCGGGTGACTCGGAAGGTTTTGTAAATTATCCTTTATCAATCAATGGCATCCGCTTTTCGGCTATATTTGTCGAAAACGATAAACATGTTAAAATCTCATTTCGATCAAAGGGCGCTTTTTCCACCAATAAATTTGCCGAAAAACATTTTAATGGTGGAGGCCATAAAAACGCCTCTGGAGGGAATTCTTTCGAATCTTTAGAAAAAACATTACAGAAATTTCGCGATTTATTACCACAATATAAAACTGCATTAGAAAATGGTTTGTAATCGTTTATTGGTTAGTAACTTAATTTTGATATTTAGTTTAATTTTCTTTTCTTGTAATAACAAAGGAAAGGAAAGTGATAAGAATAACACAAAACAACAATATTCGAAAGAATCATTACAAAAAATCAATCAAATGTTGGTTGAAAAAGATGTTGAAGTGATTAAAAATTACATTGAGCGCCGTGGTTGGGATATGAAGATGACAGAAGCCGGACTGTGGTATATGATTTATCGAGAAGGGAATGGTAAAAATATTGAAAAAGACGATTATATTACGCTAGATTATAGTGTATGGCTAATGGACGGAACCCTTTGTTATACTTCTGATAGTTTAGGATCAAAGAGTTTTATCGTTGGCAAAGGAGGTGTAGAAGCTGGATTAGAACTAGGGATATTGATGCTAAAAGAAGGCAGT
The DNA here is from genome assembly GCA_964635605.1 of uncultured Bacteroidales bacterium. Classification (GTDB taxonomy): domain Bacteria; phylum Bacteroidota; class Bacteroidia; order Bacteroidales; family UBA12077; genus UBA12077. The sequence continues at coordinate 1,511 of CAZWPU010000154.1, forward strand.
AAAGCAAGGTTTATTATTCCTCCGCATCTAGCTCACGGATTAATTGGCGATAATAAGAAAATACCCGCAAGGGCCACTATCATTTATGATGTGGAAATACTTGATGTGAAAAAAAAAGTAGAATATTAATAAATAAACAATTATGACAAAACGAATTCTTTTCCTTTTATTTATAGCTTTAGGAATAGTTTCCTGCAAATATTTTTCGAAATACCCCGAGTACTCCAAAACAAAATCGGGCATATATTATAAATTGTTAAAATTTGGCGAAAGTTCGGACAAAGCACAATCCGGCGATTATTTAACCATGGACATTGCCTATAAAACTATTGAAGATTCAATGTTTTTTAAAGGAAGGAGAAGGATTCAAGTAAGCGAGCCTAAATTTCCAGGAGCTATTGACGAATGTTTTTTAATGCTTGCTGAAGAAGAGAAAGCAGAATTTATTATTTCTGCTAATGACTTTTTTACGAAAACACTGGAAACTACTTTACCGGGATTTTTAAATAAAGAAGATCCTATGAAAATAGAAATTGATGTGGTTGAAATACAAACCGAAGAAGATTATTATCGCGAGAAAGAAGCTTTTTTACATTGGATTGAAGATTTTGGTGAATATGAAAAAGTAATATTGCGTCAATTTATTGAACAGAAAAAAATTGATAGAGAACCAACGGAGTCGGGATTGTATCATATAACACTGGCTAAAGGATTCGGCGACAGTGTTAGGGTTGGCGACACGGTAACGGTTCATTACGAAGGAAAATTCTTAAATGGCAAATTTTTTGATTCTACCAAACGACGTAACTCTCCATTCCAGTTTGTATATGGACGAAAATGGCAGGTTATTCCCGGAATGGAAGAAGCTATCGGCCGGATGATCGAAGGTGAAAAAGCCCTGTTTATTATACCATCAAAAATTGGCTTTGGACAAACAGGTTCATCAACAGGAATTATTCCACCCTACACTTCCACCATTTTCGAAGTGGAACTCATAGAGGTTTTACCTGGTAAAAGAGATAAAGATGTTGATTTGAATAAATACGATTAATAAAAAGAAGCCGGAACTTTATAAAATGTTCCGGCTTCTTTTAATAGAACTTTTCAATATTTTAATAAAAGTTGTATTCATAGCGATACTGAATTTTATAACGATAAAGCGCATAATAAACTTCTACCTTTTCCAGAATTCCTTTTTCATTATAAAAATATGTTTTTCTAGAGTTTTCATTAGGATTATCATCATACCACTCTTCTTCAATTAAGTTACCCTCTTTATCGTATTTATAAATATTGCTTACAAAAATATTCCCTTTAGGTTGTTCTTTCTTAATCTCTACTAAATTTCCTTTACTATCATAACTGTAATATTCTTTATAAATAAAGTTTCCAAGTATATATTTCGTCTTATCAAGTAATAACTTACTATTAAACGTATAATAATATTCTTCTTTTACATTGCCATCAATATCATATTCTGTAATTTCAATAATATTACCCTGATCATCGTATTTGTTAATTATTTTACCAATCTCATTTCCTTTATCAATAATTTTGATTGTACAAATATCACCTTTATAATTAAAATCTCTCTGGTGCTCAATATTCCCATAAATATCAGAGCGAGTAATACTTTTTAATCGGTCTTTTGCATCATAATTATACTTTATAATCTGATAATCGGTTCCGTTGTATCGTTCTTCACGGATTTTTTTATTCGAATTATCGTAGGTTATATTTTGTCTGTAAAGTAATTTATTTTCATCGCCCTTATAATTACTATACTCCACCTTATTTTCATTATTATCATACTTATAACTCAATTTCTGATCAATAGTACCCGATTGATAATATACTTCTTCAATAACATTTCCTTTATGATCATATCGTTTGGTAAAATTTTTATAACCCTCTTTTCCCGGTTTTCCTTTTACATATTTATGATTCCATTGAACCTGGGTCTGAATACGATTCTTTACTATATTCTCTTTCCATTTTTTTTCACCCGTATTTTGCGAAAAAAGGTTAAAACTTATACATACAATACTTATAATAATAGCAATATTCTTCATCTCTTAATTTATTATTACATATTCGATAACGTTATCCTAAAAGTACTAAAAAAATTTAATTATAATCAAGACTATATCGAAACTACAAAAATCATGCTTAAATACTTCTTACGAATAATATATTTATTAGTTTTAATTTTTATGAATATTTTATTTAACTGTCTTTTAAAATTGACTTACCAATTATTTTATTATAACTTGCTTATTCAAGAATCTTTATTAAGAAAAATTGCTTAGCTATCAACTAAACAAATCATATTTACTCTTATTAATTTTTTTTTAATAAAACTCACAGTCATGACAAAATCAACTTTAATACTTATATCCATTTTAATGGTGTATTCTTTTGGTCTCTTCTCTCAGGTACCCAATGCATTTAATTACCAGGCAATATTAAAAAATGCTGACGGAGAAATAATCTCAGGGCAGGAAGTATCTATAAAAATCTCTATTCTTAACGAAAATCCAACCG
>CAZWPU010000155.1:0-4041 GCA_964635605.1 uncultured Bacteroidales bacterium
TGATTATAAATCTGGAAGTGAATATACTATCATTACCAAGGTATTGTTCAATAAAAAAATTGTGTGGGAAGGTGATGGATTAAACGGAAGATACTTTGAAATAGTAAAATAACCACACTTTGAACTATAGTAACATGCAATATAGCAAAAAGCTGGTGAAATGCAAGTTTGAAGCCGGGTAATTCCGTTCCAAACTTATCACAAATTGATGCTGAATCGCTCGTATTGCGCTTTATGCCATATTGCCATCCGATAGAAGTAAAATAGTAAAAAAAGAACAGATGTTGAACTAAAAAAATATTCGAATGAAGACCAATATGGAAATTATAGACAAATACCTTTATGGTGAGATGGACGATCAGGAATTAAAAGATTTTAATCGTTTGTTGGCTGCTGATGAGGAGGTTCAGGAGGAACTGGAGCTTCATAAAGCAATAGATGACGCCATAATAGAAGAGGACATCATGAGTTTTCGCGATACCATGCAAATGATCTACGACGAAGACAAAAAGGTAAAACGGGTACCTTCCGGGTTTTCCCGAAGAAAACTATACTATGCCGCCGCAACCCTTGCTCTTTTACTGGCAACCGGTGGTATTGTCAGGCAATTGACACAACCTGATTACGATAATCAGGAAATTTTTGATAAATTCTATCAACCCTACGAGGTAACCGTTACCTATCGGTCGGGAAATACCGAAACCGACCGCTTGCTGTTAACGGCCCTCCAAAAGTATGAAGACGGAAACTACGAACAGGCATTGGTACTTTTCGAGCAACTGCTCGAAAAAAGAAAAGATGACATGGCCATTAACCTGTATTCCGGAATTTCATATATGGAGGTAGCAAAATATCAAAAAGCAACCCATTCTTTTCAAACCATTATTACCGATAACAACAACCTTTTTATTGAACAGGCCGAGTGGTATTTAGCCATGTGTTATTTAAAAACCGAAGAGAATACGAAGGCCAAAGAAATGTTAGATCAACTCATTAAAAAGGAGAGTTATTATAAGGAGATGGCTAAAAAAATTAAGAATGAGTTGTATCAGTAATTCAATGTAAGCGATTCTAAAATGCGAACAAGTAATATGAAACATTCTCATGTGAAAGAAATAAATGTTGATTTGGATACTTCCGAAAGAATTAGTTTTCTTTCGCATATATCTCATGGCATACGGACACCATTAAATTCAATCATGGGATTTTCAAAATTAATGGCTCAAAGGCATCTGGAAGAAGATAAACAGCAAGATTATATCAAAGAAATTTTAAACGGGAGTGAGTTATTACTTCAGTTTGTTGATAATATTATTGATCTTTCTCAATTTCAAGCCGAAAACTATGCTTTAAAAATGGAGAAATATATTATTAGCGATGAGTTAAAGGATTTTGCCAAAGAATTTAATGCACAAAAAAAGGAGTATCTTATTGAAGATATTACCTTGTATTTCCCCGAGGAAGATGAATGTAGCCAGGAATTTTTTATCACCGACATTTTTTTGTTTAGAAAAGCGCTTTTGCGATTAATTAACCTGGTAAGTACAAAATTTAAAACAAAGGAGTATGAACTAAGGTATAAAATTCTGGCTGATGAATGGATTCATTTTTTTATCACACCCTTAAAAATCCCTAAAAAAGAAAAAGCATTACAAAATAAAAATGGATTTGATTTAGGGTTAAATGGCAACTCTTTTGATTATTTTAACTTTCAGGTATTGAAAAAATCTGTTGAAGTGTTACATGGGAAACTTTTGCTTGATACTTTCAACCATGGGTTTTCATTTAAAATTCCAATTGATATCCGGGAATATAATCATAAAAATATTTTTAAAAACCAATAAAGATGAACACCTATACGATATACATGCCGACGGAAAATGGGAAAATGGGTATTAATGCGCAACATATCATTTATGTTGAGGCATTAAAAGATTTTTCCCGGATTATTTTAAATAATAATGAATCTCTGAATCTGTTATTAACCATTGATGAGGTTGAACAGCTATTGTTCGACCAGGGATTCTTCAGGTTTAATTACAAGTATTTGGTCAATCTCCGTTATGTACAGATGATTTTTCCACGCGATGCTTCAAAAGTTATTCTTGAAAACGGGAAAGAGATTTTTGTAAGTCAAAGCCGCAAAGAGAATCTTTTTAAAAACCTTAGGAAAGTTTTTGATTTACAGGAGAGTATTTAATAAGTTTTTTTCATAGAGCTTATATACAAATAGTTAAGAAAGTTTGTTGTTGTTTAAGTTTGTATTGATTTCAAAGCTATTCTTCGGGTAGGTAAAATTACCCGGGGAATTTGCTATTGAAAAAACAAAAACCCAAATACCAAAAACCCAAAATAATGAACCCCGATAAAACACTCATTTTAACCGATAAAAAGAAAAGCGAATTAAGTCTGAAAAGCCTGAAAGAAATTGTTTATTTCGAAACTGCCGGATGCAGCACACACTATTATTGCTGCAAAGGCAATAAGTATATTCTGGATAAAAGAATAAGCCAGGTTGAAGAAAAACTGCCCGGGGAAGACTTTTTCAGGATACATAATTCATTGATTATAAATACAGCTTATATTAAAAAGGTTAGTATAAGCGAACGAAAAGTGATGCTGTTAAATGGTAATAAACAAATTACTTTAGATATTGCGCACCGCAGGTTAAAAAAATTTATGGATTTTATGTATAACAGGTTTAATATACTTGAAAAAAGATGATTAAAATTAAAATATCTTTTTTAATCACCTCCATCATTACCATTAATAATGCATTGTTTATAAATGTATTAGATATAATGGATCACCGGCTTCCAGCCGGTTTGTGGTTGAATTGACGCTGGGAAAAAAAGCGGATTATTTTTAACATGTTGTATAACATAAAACCGTTCGTCAAAAAATAGGGTACGAAAAGTGCGAAATTTGATACGAAAAGTTGCGATTTTGATACGAAAAAAATCTTTCTCCCATTTTCAGAGGCTTTCCCGAAGTTTGCAAATACGAGGGTTTGTTTTTACTTTTATTTTCAATTACAAATCGAGCTCGTAGGCGGAAACCGAAAAGCCTTAAATAGAGTAGGGAAAAATTAAATAAAATGAATTATGAAAAAATATAAATTAATTATTACACTAATGGTAGTATTTGTGGCTATTGCATTTATGAGTTGCGATAAGACACAGGAAACCCTAAAAGAACCAGATTATAGAGAAGTTCGTATTCCTGAAAATTTCGGAATAACCGATTTTCAAAAATCTAATAATGCTATAGTTATTATACCTGAAGAGGAAAGGATTGTAGAAAAAGAGTTTTATCTCCAATTGCCAAATAAAGAAATATTTGGAACCCAGGTAATTGAGCTTGATGAAAAAGGAAATATGATAAATCTTAAAATATCTGATAATGTTTTTATAGAAACAGGATTAGATACGGATTTTTTACTTGATTACATTGAAAAAAATCCAAATGGGGACTTGTCAAAGGGAATAGGTTCATGCTTAAAAGCATGTGGTGATGAGAGTATTGAACATCCAGGGTGGTGTAAAGCAGGTTGCTGGGCAGAACTTGCTATTCAAGTTGCTGCAGTGGTTATTGCAGCTGCAGCGCTATAAGTTAAATTTTATTAAATAAAAAAATACATTAATAAGAGGGGGTCCACAAAGTATAAAATACAAAGAAACTACTTATTTTTTAATTAGAGAAACTATAAGTCTTCTTTGTGAAACTTTGTTTAATAATACTTAACAATTATACCACAAGGTTACCTAAAGTAAGCACGAACTTACCTGCTGCAAGCAGGGTTCCACAAAAGCTTTTTAGACACCCTCTTATTTGAATTTATATGAAATACTTAATTATGAAATATTTAATATTATCTTTATTTTTATTTGCTTTTTTGAATACCACGCCACAAAATATTATTGAAATAAGAGGTGTAGTTAGAGACTCAGCAAATAATGAACCAATAGGGTTAACCAATATTTATTTATTAAACAATAGTAGTATAGGTGTTATTTCTAATCAAGAAGGATATTTTAACCT
>CAZWPU010000156.1:0-2290 GCA_964635605.1 uncultured Bacteroidales bacterium
GTAGGTTTTCAGGGAGGTATATTTTCCCGAATAACCATTGTTAATTTTTATGTACAGCCCGAGCTGCTTTTTACTTCAACCAGTGGAGAGGTGGAAGTAACAACTATTTATGACAGTGGGGATCCTGTATCAGTAGTTAAAGATCAAAAATTCAGACAACTTGATTTTCCCATTATGTTGGGTTATAAATTTGGGCCAGTGCGTCTTCAGGCAGGCCCAGTAGGTACTATTATGCTAAGTTCGGATCCTGCGTTGAGTGATGTTACAGAGCTTGATGCCTTGGATGTAAAAGAAGATTTCAATGGGGCAACCTGGGGATATCAGGTGGGTGTAGGCTTAGATATTTTAAAGAAAGTTACCATTGATGTTAAATATGAAGGTAACCTTAGTAAATTAGGCGATGGAGTTAAAATTGCCGGCGAAACACGTAATTTTGATTCTCGTAATAGCCAATTTATTGCAACTGTAGGGATATTTTTCTAAAACCTTTTGAAAAACATATTATTTTAGTCAAATAACTAAAAAAGTTATCAACAACCACTGTTTTATGCAAAGCAGTGGTTGTTTTACGCTTTCCCAATTTTTTAGTGAAAAATTGTTAATAAACTCATCATCAAAATATTACTATTTATCAAAACTTGCATCATAATAATTTGTAATTAAAATTATTTATATAGTTTTGCATCCGTTTTCTTATTAAAATTATTGATTTTCAGATTATTAATTATTGAAAATTGACTTTAGTTATTATAGAAATTATATGAGATGAATTTAATAAAAATTTTTAAATATTTTTTGGTATTTGTTATAATCTATTTGGGAGAAATAGCCATCAGTTTTTCTGATAAAGCACCCAATAAAAAAGTTTTCCCATCTGAAGATATATTGCCCATTTCTTTTCGCTTAAAGAATGAATTATCGACCTATGAATCGATGCAGGAATTTGACCAACAAATTAAAGATTTTTTGCAAAAATGGAATATTATTGGTGCATCAGTTGCTGTAGTTAAAGAGGAAAGATTAATTTATGCCAAAGGATTTGGCTATGCTGATAAAGAAAAAGAAATACAGGTAGAACCCAGGCATTTATTTAGAGTTGCCAGTGTTTCTAAATTGATTACGGCCGTTGCTGTAATGAAACTGGTTGAGGAGGGTAAACTAACTCTAAACGATACTGTTTTTGGAGAACACGGAATATTAAATAATTCTGAATTTTCATCTATTAAAGATAAAAAATTTACGCAAATTACGGTTGAACATCTTTTAAGTCATACTTCAGGGTTTACAAATAAAGCCGGTGACCCAATGTTCATGAATTTACGTATTGCAAAAGAAATGAATGAGGAATTGCCTATTTCAACCGATATAATCATTAAATATGTGCTTAATCATCGTAAACTTGATTATACACCTGGGAAAAAGGCTATTTATTCAAACTTTGGTTATGCTGTATTAGGTTCGGTAATTGAGAAAATTTCCGAAACAGATTATGAAAATTATGTAACAACCAAAATATTAAATCCATTGGGTATTTATGATATGCATTTAGGGAAATCATTACCTGAAGAAAAATACCAAAATGAAGTAAAATATTATGGGTTATATGGGGAGAAAAATGTTTTATCAAGTTTTGGAACAGGAGAAAAAGTACCTAAATATTATGGAGGAAATAATATAGAAAATCTAAAAGCCGCAGGTGGTTGGGTAGCTTCTCCTTCTGAACTTATGAAATTATTAGTTGCTATTGATGGATTTTCTGTTCAAAAAAATATTTTAACCGATTCATCCATTTTAAAAATGACAAAGTCAGCTCAAAATAAACGCCCTTTTGGATGGACAGGAACAGATAAAAACGGTCTTTGGTGGCGAACAGGGACACTTTCAGGAACATCAGTATTATTAAAAAGAGAAAAAAATGGTTTAAGTTGGGTATTGGTAATAAATACAACACCTAAATATGGAGCACGGTTTCCGGTTCAAATAAACAAAACAATGATAAAGGGACTTGCAACAGTTGAGCATTGGCCCACATACGATTTATTCAACTACTATGAACCTAAAGAAATGAATCATCTTTTATTAACCGAAAGGTAATTAGTTTTTATTGCTAACGATTCTTTTCATTCATTAAATCCGGTAAGATCAATGCCGGATTTTTTGAAAGGATAATTTAACCATCAAAATTATTATTTATAATTCTTATCTTTGTTAGTCTAAAATAAAGCTAAATAGAGTAGTTTCAATTGCAACAATGTTTAATTATTGTCGTAGAAACAATAAATTAAGGAAT
>CAZWPU010000156.1:2390-4037 GCA_964635605.1 uncultured Bacteroidales bacterium
GTATTAAAAGCTTTAATTAAACGTTTAAGAAACAGTAATATTCTGGAAGAAAATCTTACCAGAAAAAGTATTCAAATTGAGAAGCAAAAAAACGCCATAGAAAAAAATAAAAAAGAATTAGAAGACTTAAATGCTACGAAAGACAAATTTTTCACCATCATTGCTCACGATCTTAAAAATCCATTTAATACGGTTATTGGCCTTTCTGAGTTGTTAATGGAACGTTATGATACCTATAATGAAACAAAGAAAAAATATTTTATTGAACATATTTATAAATTTTCAAAAAATGCTTATAATTTATTAGAAAACTTATTGCAATGGGCTAAATCTCAAACCGGTCGAATAGATATTAAAATTGAAAAAACAGATATCTTTGAATTAGTAAATGATAATCTTAATTTATTAAAAGGCAGAGCTGATAGTAAAAATATTAAACTTACATCGAATGTAGATATTGGATTATATGCTTCCATTGATAAAAATATGATTCGGACGGTTTTACGTAATCTTATATCTAATGCTATTAAGTATACCCAAAAGAATGGAGAAGTAGGGGTAAAAGCATCAAAAGTTGAAAATTTTATTTATGTATCTGTATTTGATACCGGAGTTGGCATTCCAAAAGAAAATTTGGATAAAATTTTTAAAATTGATACAAATATTTCTACACAAGGGACTGATGATGAAACAGGAACAGGTTTGGGATTAATTATTGCACAAGAATTTGTTGAACAAAATGGCGGAGAAATATCAGTTTCAAGCCAAGAAGGTAAAGGAAGTGAATTTACCTTAAAATTACCTGCATACATAAATTAATAAAATCATCTTTTACAAAAATGAATAAAAAACTTTTTCAATATATATCATTTTCAATAGCATTCCTATTATTATCAATAGCACCTTTCCATACACTCTCGCAGAATTATATTGCAATAGAAGGAGTTTTAGGTATAATTAACGGATCACCCAAAGACGGGAAAATAAAATTATATGAAAATGGACAATTAGTAGAAACCTATACTTCTGACCGATCAGGGAAAATACAAGTTGATTTAGATTTAAATAAAGATTATATCTTAGAATTTTCCAAAGAAGGGTATGTTACAAAAAAAATAAATATTAATACAGAAATGCCCGATGAATACCTGGATAAACGTTTTGCTCCTATTCGTTTTGCTGTAGATCTTTTTCAACAATATGATGAAGTAAATACCGTAGTTTTTACTCAACCTGTGGGAGTAATAAAGTTCTATGGACAAATTGGAGATTTTGATTATGATGTGGATTATTCCCGAGAGGTACGTTCTAAAATTGATAAAGCAGAAGAGGAACTTCAAGAAGCACACAAACAGCACTTAAAAGATTTGGAGGACCAGAGAAAAGCTAACGAAGAAGCTGAAAGACAACGAATTATTCAAGAGCAAAAAGCTGCAGCAGAAGCAAGACGTAAAGCCGAAGAGGAAGCCAAACGAAAAGCAGCTGAAGAGAGAGCCCGTCAGATACAGCTGGAGAAAGAAAGAGCAGAACAACAACGCAAAGAAGAAGCAGCACGAAAAGAAGCTGAAAGAATACGACAACAACAAATAGCCGACTCGTTAAAACAAGTTGCCGAAGAAAAAGCGCGCAGAGAAGCGGAAGAGGAAG
>CAZWPU010000157.1:0-4031 GCA_964635605.1 uncultured Bacteroidales bacterium
CAGGTTTAAAATCAGCTATCGAAGCGTATAAAAGAAATAAAATAAAAAGTGCAATCAGAATTAATATTGCTCTAATCAGATATTTAAAAAATTTTATCATCATTTGTTTTTTTAAACATCTTAAATATAATGAAATATTTTTAACCTACATATTTATAAAATTTTATTATTGTCCGATAAAAAAAATCTGCTGTTCGAAGCACTGACCGGAGGGAAGTGCAAGTTTAGATTTTTTAGCTCACATCGCGTATTTTTTCGAGTGAGGCGGGCGCAGCCTTGAATTTCTTTGCGTACTTTCTTGTTTCAAGACAAGAAAGTATGTGGGGTCTGGGGCAAAGCCCCTGAATTAGGAAATTGATAAATGGTAAATAAAATCAAGGTTTCAGAATGGATTCAATATTTTTATCGGACAACAGTGATAAAATTTATGAATTAATCAAAAAGGGTGTTAATCTCAATTTTTTTATTTGTTGGTAATATGAAATAATTATATCTTTGAGCTGTTAAGAATATCGTGTATGATGATAACATTTTATTTTTAAGCACGATAGCTAAGGTCAACCTCAAAATAAAATTAAATGAAATTTGGAGTAGTTATCTTTCCCGGCTCAAATTGTGATCAAGATATGATTTATGTGCTTCGCCATATCATGGAGCACGAAGTTGTTGAACTTTGGCATAAAAACGCCGATTTACAAGGTGTTGATGCCATTATTTTGCCCGGGGGTTTTTCTTATGGCGATTATCTTCGTTCTGGTGCTATTGCCCGTTATTCGCCAATTATGGAGAAGGTTATAGAATTTGCCAATAAGGGAGGTTTTGTTTTTGGTGTTTGTAATGGATTCCAAATATTATGTGAGGCTGGATTATTGCCTGGCGCATTATTACATAATGATAATCAAAAATTTATTTGTAAAAATATTTATATTACACCTGATAATAACGGCTCTGTGGCAACAGCGCTACTTGATAAACAAAAACCGTTAAAAATACCAATTGCTCATGGTGAAGGCCGCTATTTTGCCAAAGAAGAAACACTCCAAGAGATGCGGCAAAACGGACAAATTTTATTCCGTTATTGCAATCAATATGGAGAGGTTACTTCTGCTGCAAATCCTAATGGGTCTGTTGAGAATATTGCCGGTGTTTGCAACAAAAAGAAAAATGTGATTGGAATGATGCCTCACCCGGAAAGAGCTGCCGACGATGAGCTTGGGAATACCGATGGGAAGTTGATCTTTGAATCGATTATAAACTCTTTAACAAGAAAATGAATTAACATAAAATTTTGAGTAATAAACCCGGGATAAAAATTCCCGGGTTTATTATTTCAGGTAAAGGGTTCACATTTATTGCAATTTTGATGCTACCACCACTGATTTTTTGTACTGTTTTACATTTCCTTCCAGATCGAAAAGTTCGATAAAGACTACATAAACACCCATGGGTGCTTTTTGGTTTTTATCATCAAGTCCGTCCCAGGTAATTGTTTGATTGATGCCCAGCAACAGGTTGTTGGCATGATATTTTACCAATCGTCCGCGGGCATCAAAAATTTTGATATTGGCTACATAACCAGACTCATCGAAATTAAAACTAATATTGGTTACATCGTTATAACCATCGTTATCAGGTGAAAATATTTCAGGATCGATGGTGATTTTCTCATCCAGATCTATCTGTGGATTATACTGAGAGTTTTCGTAGGCGGGTGTAGCAAATCCCACCACTTCGGATGCAGAGTGCCAGTTTGTTTTGTCGCTTGTTGGCCTTTCGTAGTTAATTCTCTCCAACGATACTCCTTTGTTTGATGCCAGCAGCGCAAAGTGCATATCTTCGGTATACGCAAAATTATCGACTGTATTTTCGCTTTTATCCATTATAATTACCCGCCCTTTATCATTGTTATAAGCAGGCAGAGAACTTACTTTTGCAAATCCGTCTGGATTTTGTGTATAATATTGTTCCATTACAATATCAGGATTTTCTGTAATTACCATATACTCTCCGGGAAAAATAAGATGCCCTTCGTCAGAGGCTTTTACAACACTTTTATAATCATTGGCCTCATCATCGTAACTGGCAATTCGCAATTGGTTTAAGTCAAAAACTTTGTCCGACCGATTGTATATTTCTACAAAATCAACACCTTCTGCAAAAGGGTTAAATAAAATTTCGTTAATTACCAGGTCTAATTCATCGGGGTTTTGCGGAATAGCAAATGTAGCGGTGGTTTTACCACTGATAATATTTCCGGCACAATCGGTAAGGGTACCTGTAATTTCTACTTCGTAATTTGTGTTAGATTCAAAAGGCTGTACAAAACTTAATAAAACAAATTTGTTCTCCGGAGTTATGATATCTATAGTATCGGGATTTCCGAACCCATGATCGATCCGGTAATTATTTTTAATGATTGCCGTTTCAGGATGTACGGATTCACTGAAAAATAGTTGTACTGTATTCTGGTCTACAGGGGCAGCCCGGAGCAGCTCAGGAGATTCTGTGTCGGGATTTTCTGCATCAATAGAGTTGATTTGCCCGGGAGTTCCTCCCTTTTCGTTTTTTGATGCTTCCCAGTTTTCTCCTTCGCCGCAGGGGTTAAGCGGGTCAATTTGTTCCAGCGACCAGCCACCATCGGCGTTATATTCATTTTTATACCATCGGTCCGAATAAGTTACACTTGATATAATTTTACCATCACGGTTTTTAAGGATCAGGGATTGTCCGGAGTTTGCTAATGACGGAAAAGCAGGAACAGCAATTGTTTTTCCAAATCCTTCAAGTTTAATTGCAGCATCCTCGCTGCATAATACAATGTATTCAGCTGCCATAATAATGGCTGATGGAATTTCCCTTACCGTTGAACCTGCGGATATTGTCCAGTCGGTAATTCCAATGTCATAATCGGTTGTATTATAAATTTCGATGTATTCATATTCGGGTAAATCAACAACCGGTTCTGGATCTGCCATGATTTCATTGATCACCACATCGAAAGGTTGTTCTACATAATAAGTGAAATTGATCTCCGTTAACGGCATTACATTTTCGCACCAGTCGGAAATATTTTCAATGGTTAATATTAACTCTTTTTCTTCAGGAAATGGATTTAAAAACAGAAGGTCAATTTCCATATCATTATTTTGTAAATGAACCGAATACGGGTTTCCAATTCCCTGATTAACTGTGAAGTTTTCTATATTCGTTGCTGTTGCATTTTCAATAGGTTCATTAAAATATAACCGTAGCTGCTGGGATGCAACTAATTCGAGTTTTTCAATTTCCGGTGGCAAGGTGTCCTGGTTTGGGCCAAAAACAGAGTTTTCAAAACCCGGAGTACCTCCATTGGCGTTTTCCGAGGCTTTCCAATTGGTAATTCCGGAGCAAAAGTTTAACGGGTCGATTCGTTCCAACGACCATCCGCCATCATCTTTTTCAGGATCCTGATACCAGTCAATGGTAAAAGCTACCGAATCAATGACTATTTCTTGATCACTTATTATCTTCACCGTTGTCCCTGAGTTGGTAATAATGTTTGTAAACGATGAAAAAGCGATTACATTTCCATAACTATTTAATTCTTCGGCTGCCGTTTCTGAACATAATATTACATAGCTGTTTGATTCTAAAATATATGAAGGTAAATCGCGATTGGAGGTTCCAGAAATCATCTTCCAATTGGATAAATCAATATCAAAATTTGTAGTATTAAAAAGTTCAATATATTCTTCGTTTGGCAGACTGTTAACCGGAGGGTTAGGGTCAGCCATGATTTCATTGATTACTACATGATGAGGTTCTATGATAAAATAAAGAAACTGAATGGTTGTGTCTGACATCATATTTCCACTCAGGTCTTCAATGTTCGAAATATCGATTTGATAATATGTTTCATTAATAAAACTTGAACCAAAAAATAATTCTACAGAATTTTGTATTTCATTTATCGAAACAGAATCCGGATTTCCTATACTATTATCAACAAAATAGTTGCTTGTATTTACAGCTATAAGAGAATCAACACTTTC
>CAZWPU010000158.1:0-4022 GCA_964635605.1 uncultured Bacteroidales bacterium
ATTATATCAAGATTTCCATTCGTTTCTTTTAATTTAAACCGGACACCAATGATTTCTTTAAAACATTTAAGAAAAAAAATTATAAATTATTACATACTTAACACACTAAATGATAAAATATATATACTTTTGTAGGGAGTGTTTAAAAAGCCTTTGTGAAACCCTACTTGTAGTATACTCTATCTGCCGACAGGCTGGCAGACAGGGCAGGCAGACAAGTTAGTGCTTCCTTTGAGGACGTTGTGGTATAATTATAAAGTGTTGTTACACAGTTCCGATAATTATCGGAACGCTAAGTAAAAAAATAAGTAATTTTTTAATTTTTAATACTTTTTGAACATTCTCTTTTATTAAAACTTATTATTTTATTTCTGAGAAAATATATTTTATATAATTCAAAGAATCATTTTTTAATCTAATCCAAAAGTAAACTAATGGAGAAGAGAATTGGAGCAATTTTAATAATAGTCGAAAAATAAAGAATATATACCTGAGCTTAATAATATCCTAAATAAGCATAGCAATATTATTATCGGCTGTCAAGGCTTTCCTATTAAAGATAATGGTATTCGTATAATTTCTTTAATTTTTGAAACTACAACCAACCAAACAAATTCTCTAACAGGACAAATTGGAAGACTAAAAGGATTCTTGGTAAAATCAGTATTCACTAAGAACAAAAATTAAAGATTATGGAATCTAAAAAAATTAAGAATCCAGAAGAATGGGTTAAACAGGTAGTAAAACAAGAAGAAATTGATAAATATCTTGTTAATGGGAAAGATTTTATTGATGAAGAACTTATTTATAAAAATTTATCAGACACTAAAAATCCTGAAAAGCAAAAAGTTCGTGATATTCTTCAAAAATCTTATAATATAGAAAGACTTGATCCTGAAGAAACAGCGACATTATTAAATGTTAATGACCCTGAAATGTGGAAAGAAATATACGAGATGGGTCTTAAAGTTAAAAGAAAAGTTTACGATAACAGAATCGTTTTCTTTGCTCCTTTATATTGTGCTAATGTTTGTGTTAACAGCTGTAAATATTGCGGTTTCAGAAAAGAGAATAAAGAAGAAAAAAGAAGAATTCTTTCTATGGATGAAATCCGTGAAGAAACCAGAGCTGTTGTTTCAAATGGTCATAAAAGAATGATTGCTGTTTATGGCGAACATCCTGCTACTGACATAGATTATATGTGCGATTCTATTAAAGCTATTTATAGCGTTACAGAAAAAGTTAAAAGAGGCCCAGGTTACGGACAAATAAGAAGAGTAAATATTAATGCTGCTCCTATGAGCATTGCTGATTTAAAAAAATTATGGGAAGCTGGTATTGGTACTTACCAGGTATTTCAGGAAACTTATCATAAACCTACTTATAAAGAAGTTCACCCAGCAGGTCCTAAGGCTAATTATCGTTGGCGTCTTTATGCCTTACACAGAGCTATGGACGCCGGTATTGACGATGTTGCAACCGGTGCTTTATTTGGTCTTTACGATTGGCGTTTTGAAGTTATGGGCCTTTTATATCATGCTATGGATCTAGAAAGACAATTTGGAATAGGTCCTCACACTATTTCTTTCCCCAGGATGACTCCCGCTATTGGTTCTGATTTAAGTAAAAATTCTAAATATTTAATCAATAACGATAGGTTTAAAAAACTTGTTACTGTTTTAAGATTATCTGTTCCTTATACCGGCATTATTATTACAGCCAGAGAAGAAGCTGGAATTAAAAAAGAAGTTATTAAAGTTGGTTGTACGCAAACCGATGCTTCTTCAAAAATTGGCATAGGTGCTTATACTGACGCTCTTAAAAAACTTGCTGAACATCAAGACGACCAAATTGATAATGAACAACAATTTATGCTTGGCGATACCAGAAGTTTAGATGCTGTAATTAAAGAAATGGCTGAAATGGGTATGATTACTTCTTTCTGTACTGCCGGGTACAGATGCGGCAGGACCGGTGACAAAATTATGGGCTTATTAAAAAGCTGTACTGAAGGTAAATTCTGCAAACTTAATGCGGTTCTTACTTTTAGAGAATATCTTGAAGATTATGCTTCAGCTGAAACCAAAGCTGTTGGTGAAAAAGTCCTAGCTAAAGAACTTAAAGAAATTGAAGCTATGGAATTCTACAAAAAAGGAAATTTATTAGAAAAATTCAAAGAAAAATATAATAAAATTTGTAATGGTGAAAGAGATATGTATATATAATGATTTAAAAGAAATTATTGACTCTAGCACCGATTTAAAAGACAAATTAAATGCTATTACTCAATATATTTATAAGGAATATAATTTAAGTTCATATTTCTGTAAAATATTCGTGTCGCGTTGGTCATTTTTTGCTGGAGATAACGACATCTTTTTATCAGTAAAACGTTTTAAAATTTCCAATGATTTTGGTTTGATAATTGAAGATAACAACACTGATGATGAGGTTTACAATAATATTATTGAAAGTTTAAAAACCTTATTAAAATAAAATATTTATTATCCGCAAAGTCTTATTAGTTAAGATTTTGCGGATTTTTAAATTCCACATTGTAGATTTAACTTCCCATAACTTGCTACAAATAAATTAATATCTTGCAACTTAACGCTTTATCAGCTTACCGCAAGATTATTCATTTAACTTGAGCTAATATTTTTTACTTGAAACTGAATATGATTGTGTAAAACCCGATTTGATTATTATGAAAGTTGCAAAAAGTTGGCGTTGTAGAGAAAAAAAAACGGTGATTAAAATTTAATACAGACTGTGTAGAAAATTCAAGAATATTCGAATAATAAAAAAATCAGATATTCGTTTAATGACCTATATTTCCAAATAATTAGATGCAAGAAATTTTATAAGAGCTACATTTTTTTTAGAATAATTACAACAAAAATGAGCAAAATGAGATCTAATTTTCAACCAGGTGTTATTTTTATTTCAAGTCAATGTTTCTTTTTATAAATGAATTATTACCACCACAATGTAACGGTGCTAATGTTTTGAATATTAAGTATTTATTAAATAAAGCAAGACGCAACTATCCCATTTTTTAAACTTACCTTCTCGTTTTTCTTTAAATCAATTGATAATACGGTCGTTTTGTAAACAATTTCAGTATCCATTTCCGTCCTTGGTACACCCATCTTCTGGCAACTGTTATAAAGCGAAAGACAAACCTTTTGATTCGGGTTGTAGGGTTTATGTCGACAAATTTTTTTGCCACTATTGCTATAATGTACTTATAAAAGTTCTTTATTATTGCTGTAATAATCATAAATGAGTTGTTCTCATTTAAAAATGTGAAAGGAAGGCGTTTCCACCCAAAATCATTATTCATTTCATCGAAAATTTTTTTTACTTTTGCCCTTCGCATTATAATACTCAATAACTTCTTTTTCTGTTGATTCATGGTCGTTGGTCAGTATTGAACGGTAAACATACGTGTCTTGTGTAAATATATCGAGTTGCCTATCATCATTTTTTTCGTGCATAATTACCAAACGGTAATTTTTATCTTCGTAAAACTGCGTAAATGGTATTGATGTTACTTCGTAGTTTTTAAAATTAATTTCAATGGTTTTCCAGTCAGTTATATTGTTGATTTGTTCAAATAAATCAGCGCTCTTGTTTGCCCGTATGTAAAACAATTTGCTATGCTTGTCAACGACATTAATAATTTTCTTTGAATATGAACCGCCATCCATTCTTGACCTGTTTATGCTTATCCCTTCTGATTCTAATTGGGTATAAAATCTTTCCAAGGTATCTTTTTGTTTAAACTTGACATTGCCGTCCCTGTTTTCTATCCCAACTATTTTATTGCCAATTGTAGCTATACCGGGAAAGTAACCTTTGTTTTTTTTATAGGTCTTTTTACATCCCATTTGTTATTGGCGTTTAATTGGTTGTCATAATCAAAGACTTAACACCTCCCGGCTTTTAATTGGTTTGTTAATTTTAATGACTTTATGTATAGCCGGTTGAGTTTGTCGGGAGCGAGAATCGCTCAATTT
>CAZWPU010000159.1:0-4010 GCA_964635605.1 uncultured Bacteroidales bacterium
AATTAAAGTAAAACCAAAATTTATACTTTAGCAATTGTTTCGGATTTATAATCTCCTGCAACTAATTTTTTATGTACAGCTTTAAATGCATTGATAGTATATTCAACATCTTCTAAGGTATGCATTGCCGTTGGGATTAATCGTAATAATAATTCCCCTTTCGGAATTACCGGATAGGTAACGATAGAACAGAAAACATTATAGTTTTCTCTTAAATCCATGGTAATATTTGTACCTTCAGGTATACTCCCTGACAAATAAACCGGAGTAACGGGAGATTCTGTATTACCAAGATTAAATCCAGCATCTCGTAAGCCTTTTTGTAAGGCTTTCACTACCGTCCAAAGATTTTCTTTTAAATTTTTTTCAGTTTTCAGGAGTTCTAATCTTTTCAATGCACCAATAACCATTGGCATTGGAAGCGATTTAGCAAAGATTTGCGAACGCATATTATATCTTAGGAAATTAACTACCTCTTCGGAAGATGCAACAAAAGCACCAATACCGGCCATTGCTTTGGCAAAAGTGGCAAAATAAATATCAATTCCATCTTGAACACCAAAATGTTCAGCCGTTCCGGCACCTGTTTCACCCATGGTACCAAAACCATGTGCATCGTCAACAAGAATACGGAAATTATATTTTTCTTTTAAAGTAACGATCTCTTTTAGTTTTCCAAGGTCGCCAGCCATTCCGAAAACTCCTTCGGTAATTAATAAGATGCCACCACCAGTTTCATTTGTTTTTTTCGTTGCAAAATCTAACATTTTTTGACATTTAGCTATGTCATTGTGTGCATAAACAAAACTTTTTCCTCCTTTGGCTTTGTGAAGAAAAACGCCATCCATGATACAGGCGTGTGATTCGGAATCATACACAATAACATCATTTCGGCTAACCAACGTATCAATGATAGAAACCATTCCCTGGTACCCGAAATTAAGGAGAAAAGCATCGGGTTTGCCTTCAAATTCAGCTAATTTATTTTCTAACTCTTCATGTTTGCTGGTTTGTCCCGACATCATTCTTGCACCCATAGGGTAAGCTAAACCATATTCCTTTGCCGCTTCTGCATCCGTTTTTCTTACTTCAGGATGGTTGGCTAAACCAAGATAGTTGTTTAGGCTCCAGGTTAATACCTCTTTTCCACGAAATTTCATTTTTGGATGAATATCACCTTCCAGTTTTGGAAAAGTAAAATATCCGTGTGCTTCATCCATGTATTGACCCAAAGGGCCCATGCTTTTTTTTATTTTATCAAAAATATCCACGACCTTAAAGTTTTGTGATTAATTTAAATTTATGGCACAAAAGTACGTTTTTTTAAAATATTAGCAAATTGAAAAAATAAATTAAATTTTTTATACGTTTAGATACATTAAATTTTAGCATTTTAAACTAAAATTGTACATTTGCAAAATGTTTAAAAAAATGAAGAAGCTATTACCCATAATTATATTAGTTTTAGTTACTGTTTCTTCTTGTAAATACGAGAAGTTGCTGAAAAGTCGTGATTATAAATTAAAGTACACAAAAGCACTTGAGTATTATGAAGAAGAGGATTATGTAAGGGCTGATGGTTTGTTCGAGCAGCTTAAACCTGTTCTTAAGGGCACCAAACAAGCCGATACTGTATTTTTTTATAGTGCCTATTCTAATTATCATCAGGGTAATTATTTGCTTGCGGCCTATTATTTTGATGAGTTTAGAAGAACTTATGGTAACAGTGACTTTGTTGAAGAAGCAGAGTATATGAATGCATATTGTAACTACATGTTATCCCCACGGGCCAGCTTAGATCAAGGGAATACTTTTCAGGCTATCTCTTTATTTGCATTATACATGTCTAGATATCCCAATAGTCCGCGAATAGATGAATGTGTTCAATATGTAGAAGAGCTTCGGGATAAACTTGCCGAGAAATCATTTATGAGTGCTAAATTGTATTATGATATAGGAGATTATAAAGCGGCTGTAGTTGCTTTAAATAATTGTTTGGATGAATTTCCAAATTCAAAGCATAGAGAAGAGGTGATGTATCTAATATTAAAATCACGATTTCTTTTGGCAGAAAATAGTGTCCAGGAGAAAAGAACAGAAAGATATCAGTTAACTGTTGATGAATATTATTCATTTGCTGGTGAATTTCCAGAAAGTGAGCATTATAAAGAAGCGGTTAATATTTTTAATCAATCACAATCAAAATTAAAGAATTAATAATCGAAAAAAGGATGGATTATAAAAAAACAAAAGCTCCGGCTACCACTGTTACTCGTAACTTGAACGATATTGATAAAGAAACGGGGAACATATACGAAACAGTAGTGATTGCATCCAAAAGAGCAAATCAGATTTCTAGCGAATTGAAAGAAGAGTTGAATCGAAAACTGGAAGAATTCGCTTCTTATACCGATAATCTTGAAGAGGTTTTTGAAAATAGAGAGCAAATTGAAATTTCTCGTTTTTATGAGCGTTTGTCTAAACCTACATTGATTGCAATGCAAGAGTATATTGATGGTCAGATTTATTTCCGTAAACCGGAGACGGAAGAATCTGAATCGTAACTAAAAATTTAGCTCATGAAGCTAAAAGATAAAAATATTTTATTGGGTATTACAGGAAGTATAGCGGCCTATAAGGCTGCTATTCTTGTTAGGTTACTGGTTAAAGAAGGAGCAAATGTTAAAGTAGTAATGACGAAGCTGTCCAAAGAATTTATTACCCCTTTAACCATGGCAACCTTATCTAAAAATCCAATTTTGGTTGATTTTTTTGATCCCGAAAACGGGCAATGGAATAGCCATGTTGATTTAGGCTCCTGGTCGGATTTATATCTTATTGCCCCGGCAACAGCCAATACTATGGGTAAAATGGCTCATGGTATTGCAGATAATTTATTACTTACTACCTATCTTTCGGCCAAATGCCCGGTTATGGTTGCTCCTGCAATGGATTTAGATATGTATCAGCATACTGCTAATTTGAAAAATATTGAAATATTAAAATCATTCGGGAATATTATTATAGAACCTGGAACCGGTGAACTGGCCAGCGGATTATCAGGAAAAGGCCGAATGGAAGAACCCGAAGTGATTACCCAAAAAATGATTGACTTCTTTTCGGTAAAAAAAAAACTAAAAAATAAACGAATTCTCGTTACGGCCGGGCCTACCTACGAACCAATTGACCCTGTCCGCTTTATTGGTAATTACAGTTCAGGCAAAATGGGCTATGCCTTGGCTAATGAACTAGCAGAACAAGGAGCTGAGGTAATTTTAATTTCCGGGCCAACGGCCTTAACCATAAATGATCCTTCTGTTAAAAAAATTGATGTACAAACAGCTGATGAAATGTTTGATACGGCGGTAAAATATTTTAAAAACTGTGATGCTGCTATTATGTCTGCGGCTGTAGCGGATTATAAGCCAGCTCAACAATATAAACAAAAAGTGAAGCGGAAAAGTGATAAACTTGCCATTAGCCTGGAACCTAATAAAGATATTGCTGCCCACCTGGGAAAAATAAAAAAGGAAAATCAGCTAATTGTTGGATTTGCATTAGAAACAAATGATGAAATAAAAAATGCAAAACAAAAAATCAATACTAAAAACCTGGATTTTATCGTTTTAAATTCGTTGAAAGATAAAGGTGCCGGTTTTGGGGTTAATACAAATAAGATATCTATTATTGATAAAACAGGAAAAGTAGATATTTTTGACTTGAAATCCAAAAACGAAGTGGCTGTTGATATTGTGAAAAAATTGATGAGTCTTTTATAAGAAAGTACAGAATTTTATTTTTATGATAAGAAAAATAATTTTTACCGTAGTGGTTATTGTTTTACCATGGATTATCAGAGCTCAGGAGCTACGTTGTAATATCCAGGTAAACTCTTCGCAGATACAAGGTACCAACAAACAGGTTTTTCAAACCTTACAGACGGCAATCTACGAATTTATGAATAACCAGGCCTGGACAAATCATGTATTCATAAACGAAGAACGAATTGA
>CAZWPU010000160.1:0-3989 GCA_964635605.1 uncultured Bacteroidales bacterium
AAAGGAACTGGAAAACAGCTTTGTTGTAAAAATTTCAGCAGACGAATTACTTTTGTCTCTATCAAGTAATAGCAAAGATAAAAATTTCCGGGAGGCTCTTAAAGTGGCTAATGAAATGCAGCGTGCCAGCAATGAAGATTACATTACAATTTTCGGCAGAGCTTTTAGTGATGCAGATCCTAATGCAAGCCTTGCAACAATTTTCAGCACTGTACAATTACGCGACCGGATCAGCTATAATTCTACCAATGAAGAAGTATTAAAAGTACTGAAACACGAACTTGAGGATGCAATTAACAATTCAATAAATATTTTACGCGTTCGCATTGACCGTTATAAAATTCGTTCTCAAAACATTCAAAGGATTGGAAATTCAGAGAACATTTTAATTGAGTTGCCGGCAGTGGAAAATATTGACAGAGTTAAGCATTTAATTGAAGCAAGGGCAAAATTAGGGTTCTGGGAAACTTACGAGTTAAGCGAAATATATAGTTACATGGAGAAAGTCAATGCTAATTTGCTCGATGATGAAGAATTTAAGTCTGCCATTGCAATGAAAGTTGATGAAATGGATGAGGAATCGAGGGATTTTGTCAAAAGATATCCCCTGTTTGCCTTTTTGTATCCTGCTGTAAATTCGAATGGGCAGCTAATGCAGGGACCTGTTGTGGGTTATGCTGCTATCCAGGATACATCAACCGTAAATTATATATTAAGCAATAAAAGAGTTAAGGAGATTTTACCTCAGGATTTAAGGTTTTACTGGACTTATAAACCTCTCCCTCAAGATAAAACCATGTTGCAGCTTTTGTCAATAAAGGTAACATCCCGTGATGGAAATGCACCTCTTAATGGATCGGTAATTACAGATGTTACACAAAAACGTGATCAAAATGATAATATCGAAATAAATGTGTCAATGAATAATGAAGGTGCCAAAATGTGGAAGCGGCTTACAAGACATAATATAGGGAGGAGCATTGCTATCATACTCGACGATTATGTTTATTCATTTCCACGTGTGATGTCAGAAATTAGAGAAGGGCAAATTTCAATTACCGGGCAGTTTACTGAAGATGAAGCACAAAACCTTGTCAATATATTGCGTACAGGTCCATTGCCACTATCTGTTAAAATAGTGGAAGAAAATTTTAAAAGTGAATAATTGTGTTATAAGATATTTTTGATAAATAAATGTTTAACTAAAATATATTCTCATGAAACCCTCATTCAAAGTTGTTCACAACAAGAGAATGAACCGAGTTTACTAGCTCGCCGAAGGCAATAAAACATGGCTTGTCCCGCAATAACGGGAAGGGTTCCATGGCATTAGAATTGCTAATGCTATTTTCTGACAATTACAACTGTTTAAAAACAAATGTCTAACATAATTTTATTCTAATGAAAACATATATTAAAAACAAAAAACCAAAAATTTCATTAATTCTTATTTTAATACTTTTTATTTCTAACATTTTGACTTTATTTACTCCAAATCTTAGTGATTCAATTTTATTATATCCCTCAAATTTATCAGAGCCTTTAAACTGGTACCGGCTTATAACATATCCTTTATATGTTGGAGGGTTAACTACATGGTTTTTAAATTCGTTGGTTTTTTTATTAACCGGATTCATTATTGAAAGTAAACTATTAAAGAAAGACATGATAGGATTAATTTTTCTGTCAACAGTAATTGGCGGGTTAGTTTATATAATTCTAAATCAAAACGACATTAATAACATAGCTATTGCTTCTCCAACAATGATTTCATGGGGCTATTGGAGTGCAACTATAGTTATTGGATTAAAATATTGGCGAACATTAAATCTGTTTGAAAAAATTATAATGATTTTATGTTTTTTAAGTGTATTAATTATTTGGAATGATAATTTTGGTTTCTTTCTTGGACAATTATCTGTGATTATAACAATTGCAATATTGACAATACTAAAATACAGGAAATAAAAATAAAACTGAGCACAATATTTTGTATAAGTAATGGCAATGTAAGTGGTAAATATCAAGATTTATAGCAAACTCAAACTGCATAGCGGCTTGACTGGAAAGTACCAGGCAATCTGCCACTAGTTATACAATCTAACGTTAGCGATTATTGTGTGATAGCTTAGTGCCACCGACGTGTGTATTAAACAAATTTAAACAATACAGTTATGAGTGATTTTGAAAAACAAATTAAACAAAAAACAGACGAAGAACTATTTAAGATTTTGATAAGTATACACGATTACCAGCCTGAATTTGTAAAATTGGCAAAAAGGGAGTTTAAAGAAACAAGAGGAAAAACCTACGAGGATTTTATCCGCGATAAAACAGATGAAGAACTTGCTGACTACTATACTCATTCTTCTGATTTTCAGGCCGATTTTATTGAATTAGTAAAAAAAGAACTAACAGAAAATCGTCATATTTCCCTTGATTCATTTCAGCACAAAAAGAAGGTGCAGAATAAGAATTTAAAGAAAAAAAGAGATGGGTGGCTTACATTCTTTCTTATTGTAATTGGTATAGGAGGTGTATTATCACCAATCCGTATATTTTCTACAATGTCCTTGTCTGACTATGATATAGGAATTGGACAATGGTTTTCAATTGCAGGTGCAGTATCTGAAGGAATCTTGGTTTTAGGTATGACTTTCCTTGCTTTTTATACCATAATATCCTTTAATAAATATAAACCTAACGCCGTTCAACTGGGAAAGTCGTATCTAATTATTGCTTTTGCAATCAATTTGTATAGTTTGTTAGTAGGTGATTATGAATCAAGTGAATATAAAGATGTAATTGTTCCTTTGATTTGGCAAGTCATTTGGTTTATTTATTTATCGCAGTCAAACTTAGTTGAAGAGTTATTCCCAAAAGAAGAACGAAAACTATTCAAACGTGATAAAATATTATTGTTTTCGATAATTACTCCTGTCATTATTTGGACTGTTTTAGCGTTTATTTTCATGGTTGGTCAAGGTGTTACGAATCAATCAATAAATCATCAGGATACCACCAACCAGAGTGAGCTGTCTTACAATGAATATACCGATGGAAGAATTATTTTTGAAAATCCGACTGGACTGGTGGTTGAAAAAAAGATAGAAGATAACGAAACTTATTACACATTAACAGATAGCGTCAACACTTCAATCTTAATATACAGCGACTTAGACGATACCGACACGCAAGAGCATTTTGAAGAAAGTATGCAAGCATATACTGACAAAGTATTCGGGGATTTTGAGTATAAAATAAAAGATGAACAAAATTACTTCCGAAATGGGAATAGTATCTATATGAAAACCTTGCAATTTAATTCTGAACCAATAATAGAATGGTCTTTCGTAATGTTATTTAACAAAGAAACAAGCATTTGTTGTGTTCTAGCTTGTGGGAGTAAAAATGAATCTGAGTTTTTGCCAGACCTAATTAGCTCAATACGTTTCATAAATGATGATGAATGACAAGCAAATAAACAAACAACAAATCGGTGATTAAAATTAGAGAAATATGAACCGAGCCATGATAATAAATTTGACACACTGCGCCTTCGCGTAGCTTTGGCGGAGCAAGGTACTCACATGATTTTAATAAAGCTAATAGCATGTTGTAGCGGATATTTGATGCATCATGGCGAGCTGCATCCCGATTGCATCGGGACAGGGAATGACCGCTAAAATCAAAATTATAAACAGATGAAAAAAATATTTTTGGGATTACTCCTGTTACTAGTAGCATCTTGCTCTATAGACAAAATAGATGGCTTAATGAAATTGTCAAAAACCTGTTTATGTAATATTAATGTTAAATTGGATGCAATTGCAAGCAAAGAAAAAGGAGCTATTAAAGAGTTTTCTTTCATAAATAGTGATTTATTTGACCTGGGAATCAGCAAAGAGAACTTTGCATTAAGTGCTGCGATTTTAATCAATAATTATTTTGAAATTGACTCAGGGCAAATAATAAAAGTAAACCTTGTT
>CAZWPU010000161.1:0-3987 GCA_964635605.1 uncultured Bacteroidales bacterium
TCATCGCAACGGACAAAAAGTAAAAGGATTAAGATTGGTATGAAAAAAAATCTTACCTTTGATATGGAGAATCGTTTATTCATTTTTAGATTTGTTATTATACAAAAATAATCAAATGCTTTTCATTATAAAGCAAACGTTCTTTATAATTTTTAGTGTGTTTCTGTTTGCAGGATGTCAAACCAAACCTTTAACCAGCTTAGAAAAATCGCAGCAGGTAAAAGAAAAGAGCGACAAAAAGCGAAAAGAGGAGTACCAAAAAGCGCAAGCGAAAGCCCGAAAGGAGCATTATAATATGCAAGCGGAGAGTACCAAGGAGATGATGGAGCAAAATAAAAGAGCCTCTGAACAATGGATGAATAAAAATTTTAACAAAAAACCTTTTTTTGAACGGGTTAAAGATTTTTTTCATAACTTAAAACCTAAACCCAAACCCGATAAAGAGTTGTTCTCTAAAAAACAAAAACGAAAATCGAAAATGAATATATTTCAACGAATATTTAAAAAGAAAAAGTGATGGATGATATATTTGACAGTTTAATCTATATTCTTATTACTTTAGCGGCTTTTGCCATTTCTTTGATGGGTAAAAAAAAGAAATCGGCACGAAGGCCTCCTGCAAATTTTATTGGCGAAGACCATTCAGAAAGTAAACAAACATCCTTTATATCAGATTTTGATCGATTATTCGAAGATGATGATGAGCCTTTGGGGTCAGAAAAAGTTGAGCCGTCATTTGTTGGTGAAAAAAAATCTGATTATGAAGGTTCCAACAACCAATCAGAAAGAAATCAAATCAATAATGAAATTTTGGATTCTGTTCCTGAGGAATCGTTGGATAAAAAAGAAAAAATGCCTTTCAGTATAGATCATGCCGATATTGGTGAAGTGTATTCGGAACCGATAAAAGATGAGGATTTGACGATTCATGAGGAAGAAACAGCCGGTGGTGATTTTGATTTGGAAAAAGCAATCATTTATTCTGAAATCCTTAACCGGAAAGAGTATTAAACGATCTGTTTATCATAATGTTAAATAAACAATAGGCGTAATTATTGTGTAAATATTAAAAATTTTGTTTAAATTTGTACCCTATAAGAAGGGTTCCGAATTGTTTTTGGAATTCTTCTTTATTTATTATATATACCGAATAAAGATTAAGTTATAAAATATAGTAGAGATGGCAAAAGTATCGTACGTAACAGAGCAAGGATTAGAGAAGTTAAAGAAGGAGTTAGAGCAATTAGAATCTGTTGAGAGACCCAAAATATCTCAGCAAATTGCGGAAGCCCGTGATAAAGGCGATTTGTCGGAAAATGCCGAATATGATGCTGCCAAAGAAGCACAGGGTATGCTAGAGATGAAAATTAGCAAACTAAAAGATACCATTGCTAATTCCCGAGTGTTGGACCAGTCGAAATTAAATACTTCGTCGGTACAAATACTCAATAAAGTGAAAATTAAAAATAAAAAAAATAATGCGGTAATGGAGTATACCATTGTATCCGAGAGTGAAGCGAATTTAAAAGAGGGAAAAATTTCGGTTAATACTCCTATTGCCAAAGGATTACTGGGGAAAAAAGTTGGCGATGTTACCGAAATAGAAGTACCCAACGGTAAAATGGAATTAGAAGTAATTGAAATTTCACTATAAAATTTAATGGCTATGGCTTCAATATTTACCAAAATTGTTCAGGGAGAAATTCCTTCGTATAAAATTGCGGAGGATGAAAATTTTTATGCTTTTCTGGATATCAATCCTTTAGCTAAAGGACATACGTTGGTTATTCCTAAACAGGAAACCGATTATTATTTTGATTTGGATGATAATACGCTTAGCGGATTAACGCTTTTTGCCAAAAAAGTGGCCAAAGCTATCGACTGTACTATGGATTGTAAACGTGTGGGAGTGGTTGTTTTAGGACTTGAGGTGCCGCATGCCCATGTACATCTTATTCCGTTAAATTCTGAGGCCGATGCAAGTTTTTCCAGGCCTAAACTAAAATTAAGCCCCGAAGAGTTTGAATCTATTGCTGAGAAAATTAAAGCTGCAATTAAATAATTTTACGACCAATATTTAGAGCATAAAGAAAGCGTCCTTAAAATGGACGCTTTCTTGTTTTCGTTTGAATATGATATTTAATATAGTTCAATATCATAAGGAATTCTGGCTTGTATCCCCTGCATATTTTTGAGGTCTTGTAAACGTTGGTAATATTTATATTCGTTTCCAAGTTCTTTTTTAAGGATTGATGCTTTAACATTTCCTTGTAAATCTTCTAACAACTTCTGGAATGGATCTTTTAATTTTGGATAATCAATAACACGGTATTTTTCTAAATTAGCCGTTTGTGCTGCAATTTCAATAGCTTTTTCTAATCCACCAAATTCATCAATTAATCCTATTTCGATCGCATTGGCACCACTCCATACACGTCCTTGTCCAATCTCATCTATTTCTTCTTTGGTCATGCCCCGACCCTCGGCTACATGGGTAATAAATGTTTCGTATACTCCCTCAATATTTAATTGTATGGTTTCTTTTTCTTTGGCTGATAATGGTCTGCTAAAAGAATAAATGTCGGCATGCTTGTTTGTTTTAGCTACATCCACATGGATTCCTAGTTTATCATTCAATAATTTTTTGCCATTCGGAATCATCCCAAACACACCAATTGAGCCGGTAATGGTATTTGGATTTGCTACAATTTTTTCGGCCGGAGCAACAATATAATAACCACCCGATGCTGCTACATCACCTAACGAGGCTATAACGGGTTTAACTTGCTGAGCCAATTTTACTTCGCGCCAGATTACTTCCGATGCTAAAGCGCTTCCTCCGCCAGAGTTAACTCTAAAAACAATGGCTTTTATGCTAGAATCTTTTCGGGCTTCACGTATGGCTTTTGAAATGCGGTCGGAGCCAATGGTTCCTTCGGCTCCTTCGCCCATAATTACGCTTCCGCTGGCATAAACTACAGCAATTTTATCTTTCTCTAGCGATTTACGCTTTTTCGGCACTTTTGTATATTTAGCTAAGGTTACATTTTTTATCTTTTCACTTTCTTTTTTCTTGGTCAGTTCTTTTAATTCAGCTAAGATTTCATCTTTATACTTTAACCCATCCACAAATCCATATTCTAAGGCGGCATCAGCATTATTAAGGGTAAGATTATCAGCTAACTCGTTTAATTGTTCGATAGAAATATTTCTTGACTCGGAAATACGAGTGAGCATATGATTCCAAATAGAGCCCATGTAGGTCATGATTTGTTCTCTGTTTTCCGGGCTCATTTGATTATACATAAATGGCTCTACGGCACTTTTAAATTTACCGTGGCGAATAATTTGTGCTTCAATGCCTATCTTTTCGAGTGCTTCTTTAAAAAACATAATTTCAGATCGCATTCCTGTCCAGGATAAAAGTCCTTCCGGATTTAAATAAACCTTATCGGCAATACTGGCCAGATAGTAGGTACTTTGTGTATAAGTATCAGCATAACTTAATATAAATTTCCCGGATGCTTTAAAATCGATTAAAGCACTTCGTATTTCTTCAATGGTTGCCATTCCAGCGGGAATCATGGTGAAATCAAGATAAATTCCATCAATGTTTGCATCCTCTTTGGCCTTTTTAATATTGGCTAAAATTTCATTTAACCCAAGTTGGTTGACAGGCTGAAAACTTTCAAAATCAAAGTTTTCCATTGGGTTTTTATTGCTTCGGTCGGTAATTGGATTAGTTAATTTCATATGTAGCACCGTGTGCTTATCAATTTTAACCGGTTGATCTTGTGATGAGATGATAGCTCCAATACTTCCTAAAAAAATAAAAAATATGAGGATGCTCGACAAGATG
Source organism: uncultured Bacteroidales bacterium (assembly GCA_964635605.1). GTDB lineage: Bacteria > Bacteroidota > Bacteroidia > Bacteroidales > UBA12077 > UBA12077. The sequence goes on from CAZWPU010000161.1 coordinate 3,860, forward strand.
ATCCCAACTATGGTTGCTAAAACGTATTTAAAGAAACTTTTCATGATTAAAATGTTTTAAATTGAACGATAAATGTTTTGAGATAATTAAAGTAATAAAAATAACGTTTTAAAATGAGATTACAAATA
>CAZWPU010000162.1:0-3982 GCA_964635605.1 uncultured Bacteroidales bacterium
AACATCTGTTAAAAAGATAAATTTAATGAATAAAATTTATTTGTCAAGTTATTCATTAATTTTTAATGGTTTTTTTACCCTCTCTTTTAAGAGCGCAATATCTAAAACATCCATAATTTCTTTTACAAAATGGAAGTTTAATCCTTTTAGATAAATATCTTTAATTTTGGCAATGTCCTTTTTGTTTTCTTCCGATAAAATAATATCAGTAATATTAGCACGTTTAGCTGCCAGTATTTTTTCTTTAATACCACCAACGGGCAACACTTTGCCCCGAAGGGTTATTTCGCCTGTCATAGCTATTTTATTTTCCACTTTGCGCTGCGTAAAAATAGAAGCAATAGATGTTGCCATCGTAATTCCGGCTGACGGACCGTCTTTTGGAATTGCTCCTTCGGGTACGTGAATATGTATATTCCAGTTTTCGAAAGCCGATTGTGGTATGTCTAACTCATCGGCATGCGATTTAATATACTCTAAAGCAATTACAGCCGATTCTTTCATCACTTCACCCAAATTGCCGGTAAGGGTTAATTTCCCTTTTCCTTTACTTAGGCTGCTTTCAATAAATAAAATTTCACCACCTGCTGCAGTCCATGCTAATCCGGTAACAACACCCGCAAAATCATTGCCCTGGTATTTTTCTTTTGAAAATTCGGAAGGCCCTAATATTTCTTTAATATCACTAATGCTTAGTGATTTGTTGAATTTTTCTTCCAATGCAATTTTTCGTGCAATATTACGGATAACTTTTGCCAGGGTTTTATCTAGGGTTCTTACACCCGATTCGCGAGTATGATTTTCGATGATATATTCGAGTACTTTTTTGCTAAACGAAACTTGCGATTTTTTTACGCCATGCGCTTTTAATTGTTTTGGGATTAAGTGTCTTTTAGCAATTTCAATTTTTTCTTCTACAATATAACCACTAATATCAATCATTTCCATCCTGTCGCGTAATGCAGGGCTAATGGTTGATAAGGTATTTGCTGTTGCCACAAACATTACGTTTGAAAGATCGAATTCCAGTTCCAGGTAATTATCATGAAAAGAACTGTTTTGCTCAGGGTCTAAAACTTCGAGCAGCGCCGAAGCCGGATCGCCATGAAAATCATTACTTACCTTGTCAATTTCATCGAGAATAAAAACAGGGTTTGCCGATTTTGCTTTTTTAATATTTTGAATAATACGACCAGGCATGGCCCCGATATAAGTTTTTCGGTGGCCACGGATTTCTGCTTCGTCGTGTAATCCTCCCAACGACATTCTTACATATTTTCGATCCAGTGCTTTAGCAATAGATTTTCCAAGCGATGTTTTACCAACTCCCGGAGGGCCATACAAACAAAGAATCGGCGATTTTAAATCACCCTTTAGTTTTAAAACAGCCAGATATTCTAAAATACGATCTTTAACTTTTTCCAATCCAAAATGATCTTCATCCAAAATTTTGTGAGCTCTTTTCAAGTCAAAGTTATCCTGGGTAAATTCGTTCCAGGGTAAATCAAGCAATGTTTGCAAATAATTAAGCTGAACAGAATATTCGCCCGTTGCCGGATTTAACCGGTGCATTTTTTTTAGCTCCTTATTAAAAATTTCGGTTACTTCTTTGTTCCATTTTTTCTTTTTGGCCTGTTTTTTCAACTCTTCAATTTCCTGATCAATAGGGCTTCCTCCCAGTTCGTCCTGAATGGTTTTCATTTGCTGGTGTAACAAGTATTCTCGTTGTTGACGGTCTAAATCAGTTTTTACTTTGCTTTGGATATCATTTTTAAGCTCAAGCATTTGCACTTCTTTACTTAACAGTTCAAGAAGCAGTATTGAGCGTTGTTTTAAATCTTCAATTTCAATAAGTTTCTGCTTTTCTTTAATTTCGATATCGCTATTGGAGCAAATAAAATTAACCAGGAATTTAGGGTTCTCAATATTTTTTACCGCAAATGACGTTTCGGGCGGAATATGGCTGGATAGCTTGATAATACGCAAAGATAAATCTTTCAATGAACCAACAATAGCCTCAAATTCGCGACTATCATCTTTTGGTAGCGCATCATTAAGTAATGTAACGGTTGCTTTGTGATATGGCTCATCCTGAACCATCTCATTAATTTGGAAACGCTGGCGTCCTTGGATAATAACCGATGTACTGCCATCGGGCATTTCAAGTACTTTTAGAATATGGGCAACGGTACCTGTTTTATAAATATCCTTTTCTTCGGGTTCATTAACTCTGGCATCTTTTTGGGCAACCGTACCAATGATTTTATCTCCTTTATAAATATCATTAACCAGTTTTATTGATTTTTTTCTTCCTACGGTAATAGGCAAGATAACCCCAGGGAAAAGAACGGTATTCCGTAAAGGTAGAACGGGCAGTTCTTTGGGCATTTCAGATTTTTTTATATCCACATCATCTTCATCATCTGAGATTAAAGGGATAAAATCTCCATCAGCCTCCATATCCCCTGCAAAGAAAATATTCATGTTTTTATGTCTGAATTCATATTTATCACTCATATACTAATATCCTATGTTAATAAGGTTTACATGTAAAGACAAAATGTCAGTACACTTAAAAAAATAATTCGGTTAATAGAATTGGCAATCACTATGCCAAAAGTATTTAATACAAAATTTTGGCAGCAAAAATTTAATACATTCTGTATTTTGAAGTCTTTTCGAAAATATAATTTAGGATTTTTTTCTCTTTATCATCTAAAATTTTATTTCGACGTTCCATAACTTTTTCGTCTACTTCAAATGCTTTATCCAATCCATAAATAGTAAACCCTTGTGCTCCACCCCATGAAAAGGAAGGGACAAAATTTCGCGGGAATCCCCCGCCAAAAATATTGGCATTAACACCAATTACGGTTCCGGTATTAAACATGGTATTTATAGCGCATTTGGAATGATCGCCCATGATTAAACCACAGAATTGCAGGCCGGTTTTAACAAACCGTTCTTTTTCGTAATTCCACAAACGCACTTCAGTATAATTGTTCTTAAGGTTTGAATTGTTCGTATCGGCTCCCAGGTTACACCATTCTCCAATCACAGAATTCCCTAAAAATCCATCGTGTGCTTTATTGGAGTATCCTATGATTACTGAGTTGTTAATTTCACCACCAACTTTTGAATAAGGGCCAATAGTTGTTGGGCCATAAATTTTAGCCGCCATTTTTACTACGGCATGCTCGCATAAAGCAAATGGACCTCGAATTAAGCTCCCCTCCATAATTTCTGCATTTTTATCAATATAAATAGGCCCGTTTGAAGCATTTAGGGTGGCAAATTCAACTTTTGCTCCTTCTTCAATAAAAATATTTTCTTCTGCTAAAATGTTATTTGATTTGCTTAATGGCTTCGATTTTCGATTTTTAGTAATAAGGTCAAAATCAGTTTTTATATTCACTTCGCTTAATTTAAAAATGTCCCAGGGCCACTCAATAGAAATAAATTCCGACGTAAAATTTTCCTTTTCAAAATTTTCTGTTGAGTAAGGATTGAAATTGGGAAGCTGATCTTTGTTTATTTTTAGTGCCAGTATCTTTGTGCCTGCAACTAAAGCTTTATTGGTGTCAAGTTGTTGGATTTTTTCAATGAGATTTTTATTGGGTATTACCGAACCATTAATGAGTATATTTTCAGTGGCAACCTTTATGGTATACTTTTCGGAGAGATAATTTTCTGTTTTATAGGATACCGGGCTTTGAAGCATTTTTTCCCATTTTTCTTTTAGGGTAAGAATTCCTGTTCTTATTTCGCCAACAGGTTTGGTAAAAGTAAGTGGTAATAAGTTTTGCCAGCTTTTATCGTCGAATAATATGTAATTCATAGGTAAAAAGTTTATGAAGTTTCCATACAAATTTAAACAAAAAAAGCTCCGATTGTCGGAGCTTTCAATATTTTCTTACGTGTATGATGATTTATTTTTTTACATGCTTTTTATATTTGTTCATGTACTTATCTACACGTCCGG
>CAZWPU010000163.1:0-3970 GCA_964635605.1 uncultured Bacteroidales bacterium
GAAGCTGCTACAGCAATGTCAACGATATCATCCGATGCTGGAACCAACGTTCTGTCAATCAAGTGAACAACACCATTGTTATAATCTAATGCTTCGCCGGATAATGTAGCTGTTGTAACTTCAGTTAAACCATTAATGAAAGCACCATTATCATTCAAACTTAGATAAAAATCGCCACCTAATGAAGTAATAGCTGAACCTGTTGCAGGTAATCCATCACCAAATACTTCAGTATCTAATACGTGATAAGTAAGTATAGGTGCAAGGTCGTTAGCTGTTAAACCTTCTAAACTTGTTATACCGGCTGCTTCAAAAGCATCATTATTTGGTGCAAATAGTGTATAATTTGCTTCACTATCAATAAGTGTACTTAATAAATCAGCTGTAACTACTGCTTCAGTTAAAATTGAAAAATCTTTGTTAAAATAAGCAGGCTCTACTATAGTATTTACGATACTTAATTCTAATGAAGGAACTAATACTGCATCAACAATATGCACGATACCGTTTGAAGCTTCTACGTTTGCTGTTGTAACGTTTGCTCCATTAATAGTAACATCACTACCACTAATTCCTACACTAACTTTATCATCATCACTTAGCAATGTAGCCGCCATCTGACCATCAGTTAAATCTCCTGACATTAAAGCAGCACTTGAAATAACGTGATACTTTAGCAATCTTTCAATTACATCTTCAGGTACATCATCTAAACTCGATTGTCCAATAATTCCTAATAATGCTGTAAACGCATCATTCGTTGGAGCAAATACAGTATAATTTCCGTCTGAGCTTAACGCATCCACTAAATCAGGAAACATAGTTAATGCATCAACCAAGATACTTAACGAAGGTGTTTCTGATGCTATGCTTACAATATTATCTTTTGGTAGTTCAAATCCTTCTGGTAGCAATACTTCATCAATAATATGTACCACCCCATTTGAAGCTTCGTTATCCACATTGGTTACCATCGCATTGTTATTTAATGTAACAACACCATCCATAATGCTAACATTGATTGATTTACCTGAAAGTAATGTTGCTACATCACCATTTGAAAGATCAGTTGACATAACTTTACCACTTACTACATGATATTGAAGTACTTCAGCTAAAAGATCGGGATTATCTAAAAGTGTTTCCAACACGCCATCTTCTAAATTATCGAATGCATCATTTGTTGGTGCAAAAACAGTGAAAGGTCCATCACCTTGTAATACAGAAGTTAAATCTGCAGTTGTAATGGCAGTAACCAGCGTGCTTAAATCTGATGTTGAAGTCGCTAACGCTACAATATCATTGGTTGGCAACATCATGTCATCATCATCATCGTCATCACACGATGTAAGTGTTAAACCGGCTATTAAAGCAATAGCAGCGATTGATAAAAATTTTTTTCCAATTGTTTTCATAACATGAATTTTTTTAGTTTGTAATACTTTTTAATGTTAGAGAAACAACCAGTTATTAATTATGTTTAAATATTGCAACAATTTCACAAACATTTAAATAATTTTAAAAATAATATAAACATGCTTTAATATGATTTTCAGTATTTTATATAACTTTATTCTAAATTACATATTTATATAATGTTTAGGATATTATTTTTTTTATTTATACAAAATTTTTGTTTTATAAAATGATCATTACATGAAAAAAAAGCTGAATCAATAGCCAATTGATAATATTCCTTAGCATCCTTTTAATAATTATAATAGATTAATGATAAAGAACAGAATATTAAAGAAAGATATTAAATTCCGGTAATGATTCGAATGAAGTATTTAACCGGCTAATGACAAAGGATTCAAGGGATTTACTCAAATATACAATAACAGGGAATTCTTTTTGGGATATCTATATATTATACTTAATGGGTGTAAACGAAATAGAGGCTGTACAAAAAGTCTTAAAAACTGGTAAATTGCTTATTTCTTTACTTAGTGAAACTTACTGCCTTCTTTGTGATACTCTGTTTAACAATATTTTGTAATTTAACCACAAAGTCATTCAAAGGAATCAAAAAGTATCACAAAAACTTTTTAGACAGCCTCTGAACCATTATTTAAGCTTATCCTTAAATACATTTTTAAATTTTTCTAATTTAGGTGTAATGACAAATGAGCAGTAAGGTTGGAACTTATTGTTTTCGTAGTATTCCTGATGATAATCTTCGGCTTTATAGAACGATTCAAAAAAAGTTATTTCAGTTACAACAGGTTTTTTATAGATGTTTGCTTCGTCTAATCTCTTTTTATAGGTTTCTGCAATTTCTTTTTGTTTATCGGTATGATAGAATATTACAGAGCGATATTGGGTTCCTACATCGGCCCCCTGTCTGTTTAACGTAGTTGGGTCGTGCATTTTCCAGAAAATTTTTAATAAATCTTTAAATGCTATAATTTCAGGGTTATAGGTTATTTGAACTACTTCGGCATGACCTGTATTTCCTGTACAAACCTCCCGATATGTTGGATTCTTTACTTTTCCACCAGAATAACCTGAGACCACAGATTCTATACCTTTAACTTTCTCAAAGATTGCTTCGGTACACCAAAAACATCCCGAACCAAATGTTGCTAATTCCATTTTGCCAGTATTTTGTGAATTGATATCATGATTTATAAAAACCGTGATTAAAATAGTTATGATTATTATATTTACAACTCTCATTGTATAATTTTTTATTATAACACTGAAATGTACAGAATGTTTAAACATAAAATCATTATAGCATGAATTTCAGAGAACAGCTTTTAGCAGTACCTTCTAAAAAAAATACCGAATATATAGCATCTGTTGTAAATAAAAACAAGGTATTATTCAATGAATTGATGGAATTAATATATTCCAATGAACCGTATGTTTCTGGTCGTGCTGCCTGGGTTGTAGAAACCATTTGGCTTAAATACCCTTACATAATAGATTCGTATATAAATCAAATAATTTTATTTCTTCCCAAGGCTAAATATAATAACCAACGTAGACACTTTACTAAAATATTATCAACCATCAATTTAAATCATTTAGATGAAAAACATCTTGGTATTTTGATCGATTGTTGCTTTACCTGGCTCGAAGCTCCGCAATATCCTACCGGTGTAAAAATATTTTCAATGCAAATTCTGTTAAACGTTGTCCAACTCGAGCCAGTTTTTGCTTCAGAAATGATAGCAATTATTGAAAATCAAATGGAAGATGCTACACCGGGATTCAAAAACCGAGGAATAAAAACACTCCAGGAACTTTATAAGTTTGTAAAATAATAAAATAGTAAATTGGTGAATCTGGATTAATTAACCCTGGCTAGTTATAGATAGAATAAGCTAATAATTCAAATATAAGTATCTATATATATTGCTTTTTAAATTTAATGATTAATTTTGCATCCTTAATTCAAAAAAACAAAAAAATGAAGAGAAATATTATTGTAAATGAAAATTTTTGTCCGCAAAATCATCCTTGCCCATCGACCGGAGTATGCCCGGTTGGAGCAATAACTCAAAAGAGTCCGTTTAGTGCTCCGGAAATTAATTACAGTAAATGTACCGGTTGTGGTATATGTACAAGATCATGTATGGTATTTCAATGTACGAATTGTTTAAAAAAGTCAGTTTAACCCGACTTTTTTTTTTAGCCAAGTTCCCAATAGCTATGTTTTGATGACAAAATCTTCACTTTTTTTTTATAAAAAATCATTATTGTCCGATAAAAAATAAATAAAATTAAGGCTTCATATCCGGAGTGTATTATGATTTCAATATTCCGCGGCATATTTGTTATCTGCAAAGAATGGTCTGCGGTGTTTGCCGCAGGCTAACCTTATGGGTTATAATTTGCGGTTCGTTTTATAAACGAGTAAACCCATCGGGTTTAAGATTTTTTTCCAGATAGCTGATTATTTTTTTATTTGACGATTCGTTTTCGGATTGGCTTTGTCCGGCGAGCCGAAAAACAAGCACAG
>CAZWPU010000164.1:0-1418 GCA_964635605.1 uncultured Bacteroidales bacterium
ATTTCACGATCCGTATCCTTTAAATATTTATCCCATAATTCTGCAGCTTCTATCCATTTATTATTTTCGACCAATATTGCTGCTTTCTCAAAATCTTTATTCCCCGTTATGAAATATTGCCTGGTTTCTTTTTGCCAACTGGGAAAAATACGATTCGCATAATCATAGGCAGCAAAATAGGTCGTTTCCCGAATAGATCGTGCTACCGATGGTAACTTTTCTTTTATAGCAGTTAAATTATACGCAGTTGCATCCCAAAATAAAGTATCAGTATAAATATAATGATCTAACGGTTCATTTTTAAATAAATCATAAACTTTCCAATAAGCTGTTATAGCAATTTCTCTATATGTATAATATTCAATATTATCATAACTCCCAATTCTAAATTGATCGCTTTCCATGGTTAAATTTAATGAATCAAGTATGATAAAAATGTTAACTTTGTTATTCTCAGAGATATTGTTAAAATATCTCCAATTTATTCCTGATTTTAAATAAAAATTTTTCTTTTCAGGATATCCTTTCACAAATAAAAAATCGGAAGTATCAATAGTTGCAGCTGAAAAAATAGCATCTCTAAATCCTAATGCCATTTCATTGGTAATGAGCTTATATAACATTGAATCTATATTTCCATCATTATTGATATCATTCTCGAAGTTAACAAAAGCTATTTTATTTGCATTTTTGGGGAAATTAATACTAGAAGGGGAAATGGTTTCAATGGTAAGTGATTTGATTTGAGGCGCACAATTTTGTAATAGGAATGCCAGTATTATTAATAGAAAATAGATTCTGTTTGATTTCATTATTCTAAATATTAATTATTTTATTAATACAAAATAAGTGCCAAAATTGTTTATTATCTATAAAAAATTGTTATAAAATTATAATATTAAAAGAAAAATGTAATAAAAGCACTTATATCAATTTTATAAGTGCTTTTAAGGTACAAATAATTTACGGTGAACACTAGGTTTGCATTGCTCCACAAACATTAATAACCTGGCCGCTCACATAAGACGAAAGTTCTGATGCTAAAAACAGTGTTGTATTTGCAACATCTTCGGGTGTACCACCCCGGCGTAAAGGAATTTTTTGCTCCCAGTCTTTCCTGACATCCTCAGGAAGTTTAGCCGTCATTTCAGTAATAATAAAGCCAGGAGCGATAGCATTACAACGAATATTTCTGGACCCAACTTCTTTGGCTACAGACTTTGTAAAACCAATAATCCCGGCTTTAGAGGCTGAATAATTTGCCTGTCCGGCATTTCCTGCTACACCGACTACAGAACTCATATTTATAATAGAGCCTGATTTTTGTTTTAACATATATTTTTGTGCAGCTTTAGTAAAGTTAAATACCGATTTAAGATTAACCTTAATTACAGCATCCCATTGTTGCTCAGACATTC
>CAZWPU010000164.1:1518-3966 GCA_964635605.1 uncultured Bacteroidales bacterium
AATACCGATTTAAGATTAACCTTAATTACAGCATCCCATTGTTGCTCAGACATTCTCATTAATAACGTATCTTGGGTAATTCCAGCATTATTGACCAAAACATCTACACTTCCAAATTCCTTTTGAATTTTATCTACAACTTGTTGTGTTTCTTCAAAATTACTAGCATCCGATGCATAACCTTTAGCTTTAATACCAAACTTTTCTAATTCTTGCTCAACGTCTTTTGCTGCATCGTTATACTCAAGGTCTGTAAATGCAATATTTGCTCCATATTCAGCCAGTTTTAAGGCTATTGACTTGCCAATTCCTCTGGCTGCACCGGTTATTATAGCGGTTTTACCTTCTAGTAGTTTCATAGTTTTATATTTATTAGTTAAAATTGATTCATTTGAAAAACAAAAATAAGGAATCTTAATTTATTAATCTAAAAAAATAATTTGAATGTTATTATAATAAATTTTCTTTTATAACTATTTACGCTAGTTTAATTACACAAATGTAAATATATTTAATGTGTCTTGTTTACTTTTGTAACTACTATTTAGTGTAAAAATATACCTCATTAGAATAATTATTCTAATTATTACTTATAATCATAATATCAGTTAGTTAAAAAATTTAAATAAAGTAATTATTTAAAATAAATGATGATTTTGAATTATAAAATACTATATTAAGGAATTTAGTAAATGTATATAGCAATATACCAGTATTTTATAAAATATATTTAAAGTAATGATTAACTAATTGAGATTTATGTTTTAATATGTATAGTTATAGTGCTTCAATCCTATTTATAATGTTCATGAAGATTTATAAATATTATAATATTTGATTCATAAAAGGATCGCATAATGGGTGATAAATACTTTAAAATATTTAATTACAGTAGCAAAGAATAAAAAGCAACCTCTAGCATATTTATAGGGTTGATTGAAACCTTAAATCAATAAAAATGGGTAAATGAAGCAGTATTTAAGTAATAATAGCAATTAAACTATAATATATATCATTCTGCAATTTGCATATGTATAATACAAAAACTATAATAAATATACGGTAAATAATATCCAGGATTTGCACTATATCCGATAGTCTAATAGATTTTTTATGTTTTTAGTTATGAAAAATGAATAATTAAAGGCAATTAATTAATCCATATTTATATTTGGATTTTAGATTAATTAATTATTTAACCTTTAAAATCATCAATAATAGTTGTGAGTTACATTTGTAATCTTTAAAGTTTACATTTGTTATAAAATTTATAATTATTTTTAATTACATTTGTAAAAATATTGGTGTAAAATGAGGGAAAGGATATTAGCACTTTTAAAAGACAAACAAATATCAGCAACAAAACTTGCAGATATGATTGATGTACAGCGTTCAAGTATCTCCCACATATTATCCGGAAGAAATAAACCAAGTTTTGATTTTATTGAAAAAATTCTTATCGCCTACCCTGATTTGAATGCCCAATGGCTAATTACAGGAAAAGGGGAAATGTATACTCATCAAAAATCTCTGTTCGACCAAAATTTTCAATCCTCTGAGGAACATAAAAATTTAACCTCACGAGAATCGCATATTCAAAATACGATTGATGATAATATGGAATTAAAAAAAACTGAAGCCGCTAAATCTGATATGCCAGCGAATGAAAATGAACAGAAAATTGAACGAATTGTAATATTTTATAAAGATGGTAAATTTAAAGAATATAAACCCTAAATAATACCATAAAAGAATATTATCTTTGTGTAAAAATTGTATGTATAAACGAATAATTCGTCCTTTACTATTTCTCCTTCCACCGGAAACCATTCATCATCTTATTGTATTTATTTTAAAAATTGTATTTAAAATTCCTGGTATCCAATCATTAATTAAATGTATCTATTCAGTAAAAGATGAACAATTAAAACGAACTTTTTTGGGTATAAAATTCGATAACCCTGTTGGTTTTGCAGCTGGATTTGATAAAAATGCAGAAGTATATAATCAATTTTCCTCTTTTGGATTTTCATTTATAGAAATTGGTACTGTAACTCCCAACCCACAGGCTGGAAATCCTAAACCACGGTCTTTTCGAATTCCTAAAGATTCAGGTTTGATCAACCGGATGGGATTTAATAATAAAGGGGTAGATTATGCGGTCAAAAAATTAAAAAACAAAAACCATAAAGTTATTATTGGTGGAAATATAGGTAAAAACACCTTAACACCTAATAATAATGCATTAGATGATTATGTTTACTGTTTTGAAAGGTTGTATGCGCATGTAGATTATTTTGTGGTCAACCTAAGTTGCCCGAATATTAAGGATTTAGACAAATTACAAGACAAAGATTCTACCATTACCATATTAAATAAATTAACTAAAATCAGACAAGCAAAAGAAAAATACAAACCCATTTTATTAAAAATATCGCCCGATTTAAC
>CAZWPU010000165.1:0-3951 GCA_964635605.1 uncultured Bacteroidales bacterium
CATTTTAGCATAAAAATCTATATTTACCTGAAATCTTTTCTCAAAATCAATTTAGGAATAATATTTGACATGCTTAATTAGCACTAAAAGAAAATACTATGCATTACAAAGAAATTATTAATCTATATCGTAAGATTATTCAAAATATTTTTAATAACCGAATAATAGATGCAATATATGACCTGAACCAATTTGCCGGGCATGAAGGGAAACAATATCATACTACTCAGATTGAGAAACTAAAAGAAACCTACTTAAATATTCTTAAACATTCTTTTATAAATATTGAAGATCCGGAACGAGACAAAATTTTTAATAACCTAAAAAAATCACTTCTCGAGTTAACTGACTCCATAAAAGAAAGCTTACTCACGGAAACATCCGGGTTAACTATATACAAGTTAAAATGGTCGATGGAAAAAAGACTGGGACAACAATCCGAAAAAGCATTTTCATTAGTACAAAATCTAACCTTTGATAAAGAACTTCATCATATTCTAAAAGAAAGCCAAATTAATTTCAGCCAAAACGTAGATGAAGACAAGCATATTTCAAGACAAGATTCCATAAAAGAACTTTTTAATTATTTGTGGTTAACCGATTATTACCAGGAAACAGAAAAAAAAATTCTAAAAACATTAAACACTTCAGAGAAAATCCCTTGGCACGACAAAGGTTTATTAGTTAGTGCCCTAACCTTAAGCTTGTTAAGGGTTTTTGATAAAAATAAATTTTTTGCATTGTTTGATTTTTATTTTACTAAAGAACAACAAGTGTGGGAAAGAGCTCTCATTGGAATAGTATTAACACTTTATAAATATGATGACCGGTTAGATCTTTATCCCGACTTAATTAAAAAATTGGACGAATTATCGAAATCTTCTGAATTAGGGAAAGAACTGGAGACAATCATCATTCAAATCTTTAAGTCGAAAGATACCGAAAAAATTACCAAAAAATGGGAAGAAGAGATATTACCCGAAATGTTAAAGATGCAGCCCAAGATTGAAAAAAACCTGGATTTGGAAAATATTGTTCCCGACCAATTCATGGAAGATAAAAATCCCGACTGGGAAAATGTTTTCAAAGATTCTCCGGATTTACTGGATAAGCTCCAAGATTTCTCTCAAATGCAAATCGAAGGTTCGGATGTATTTATGAGCGCCTTTTCCAAATTAAAACATTTTCCGTTTTTTAATGAAATGGCTAACTGGTTTACTCCTTTCTACAAAGAAAATGAATACATCGATTTAATTTCGGAAAAGGAAGAAACCAACCTAATACCCTTTATCGAACAGCTTGAGAAATCACATTACATGTGTAACTCGGATAAGTATTCATTTTGTTTAAATCTTCAGTTTATTCCCGAATCACATAAATCCATGATGATGGATATGTTTAACCAGGAAATGGAAAGTATGCAGGAAATTGCAAAAGATGAGAATCTGTTGAATCAGTTTGCCATTTCAAAAAGTATTATTACACAATTTTTACAGGATTTATATCGGTTCTTTAAATTACATCCTTATAAAAATGAATTTGCTGATATCTTCAAGTGGCGTTTTGATATCCAGCATAAAAAGTTTTTTAATCATTTAATTAAAGATGACCAGATTATCCGCAATATTGCAGAGTTTTACTTTGAAAACAAACATTTTAACCAGGCTGTAGATATCTTTAAATCGTTAGAAACCAAAGACACGCCAAATGCTGAACTTTTTGAAAAAATTGGATACTGCTACCAGCAGATGGGCGATTACCAGGAAGCTTTGAATTACTATAAAAAAGCTGATTTGTTGGAAACAAATAAAACCTGGATTACAAAAAAAATTGCTTTGTGTTACCGGTATTTAAATCAGCATGAAAAAGCATTAGAATATTATAAAGAAGCAGAAAAAGCAGAACCCGAAAGCTTATATATTCAAGCCTACATTGGCCATTCGTTGATGCGATTAGAGCGATACGAGGATGCATTAAAATATTACTTTAAGGTAGAGTATTTAGCTCCTTCCAATGAAAAAATTCAGCGTCCCATTGCCTGGATATCCTTTGTGCTTGGAAAATTTGAGACAGCCATTAATTACTATACCAAAACATTGCAGAAGCAAAACAATGAGTTTGACCTCATCCATTTAGGTCATGTCTACTGGTGTACTAAAAATCCTCAAAAAGCTATTGAGCTCTATCGTCAGGCTTATCAGTTGTTAAAAAATAATGATGAATTATTTGAAGCTACTTTTGATGAAGATGTTCAATATATAAAAAAACATGGCATCCATGAAATGGATATTGATTTGATGAAAGATTATTTAAAAACCAATCTTGACCAGGACATATAGCAACAGCATATAGTCGGTTGTTTTGATTATTTTAATTTATGCAAATAACCGTACGGTTTTACGAAGAGTTAAACGATTTTCTTCCTGCTGAAAAAAGAAAGAAGTCTTTTCCTTTCGAAGTGCAGGTAAACTCATCGGTAAAGGACACGATTGAAGCTTTGGGTATACCTCACACCGAGGTGGATCTGATTTTAGTAAATAGTCAACCTGTTGATTTTAATTACCATCTTAAATCCAACGATTATATTTCTGTTTACCCTAAATTCGAGAGCTTAGACATTTCGCAGGTAACAAAAGTAAGAAAACAACCTTTGCGGAAAACAAAATTTATTTTAGATGTTCATTTAGGACAGCTGGCTAAATATTTACGTTTATTAGGATTCGACACTTACTATACCAATCATTTAAGCGATCCGGAAATTATGGTTAAATCAATCGATGAAAATCGAATCATCCTAACCCGCGATTACGGAATTCTTAAACATAAACAAGTTACGCACGGATATTTTGTTCGTTCGCAGGATTCCAAAACCCAGCTAAAAGAGGTCATGCAACGTTTTGATTTAAAAGACAAAATCAAACCCTTTTCGCGTTGTTCTGTTTGCAACGGGATGGTTAGGAAAGTAGAAAAAGAAAAAATTGAACATCTGCTTTTAGAAAAAACGAAAAATTATTTTACCCGGTTTTATCAATGCACTTCCTGCCAAAAAATTTATTGGGAAGGTTCTCATTACGAAGATATAAAACGCTTAATCCATAACATCAGCCGGTAGTATATATTTTATTATTTACCCTACATCATACCCATCTAAAAATAAATAAGCCGGAATGAATACTCCGGCATATTAAAATTCGATTAAAAATTTACAAATTATCGTTTAAACGGTTTATAGTAAAATTTTTCCCAATGAATCACTTCATTGATAGGTTTTCTTAATTGTTCGTGTCGGTTCAAATCCACCTCATCAGCCGGATATCCAATGGGAATTAAGGCTATAGGCTCGACACCTTCAGGCAGTTCAAGAATTTTAGCACATTTCATCACATCAAATTTACATACCCAGCAAGTACCCAGACCAATATCAGCAGCTGCTAAGGTCATATGATCAATGGCAATAGCTATATCAATGTCGGTATGAATTTTACCGTCAGAGCGTCGCCATGCTTGGCGATGGTCTCCACAAACCACGATGATTGTTGGTGCCGATTTTACCCACTCTCTATTATAACAACTTTTAATCTTTTCCTGGTTTTCTTTATCGTTAATAACCACAAAATGCCAGGGTTGCTTATTCTTAGCCGAAGGGGCAATACGTACGGACTCCAGCACCTGAAGCAATAATGTTTTTTCAATGGGTTTATCTAAATATTTTCTGCAAGAATAACGTTGTTTTGCTAAATCAATAAATGCCATAATGTCAATTTTTTAAATTTATTTTTTTATTTCAACAATCTTATCAAAAATTTCAATTTTATCTCCGGCTCTTAATTTTGCCCGTTTCCTGCTCTCAACCTGACCATTTAACTTAACTTCGCCCATATCAACCATATGCTTGGCTTCTCCTCCACTTGAGCATATATTAGTAACTTTTAAAAGCTTAATAAGTTCTAT
>CAZWPU010000166.1:0-3951 GCA_964635605.1 uncultured Bacteroidales bacterium
CCCATTTATCAGCTGTTTCTTCAATTCTAACGCTGGTTGGTTTTCCGGCACCATGTCCGGCTTTAGTTTGAATTCGAATGAGTACCGGATTTTTACCATTATATTTTTCTTGTAATGTTGCAATATATTTAAACGAATGTGCCGGAACCACTCGATCGTCATGGTCGGCGGTAATTGCCATAACTGCTGGATAATCCTTATCACTGCTAATATTATGTAAAGGTGAATAGTTGTATAAATTTTCAAAATGAATAGAATCTTCGCTTGATCCATATTCTTCGGCCCAAGCCCATCCAATGGTAAATTTATGATAGCGTAACATATCCATCACACCAACTTCGGGAAATGCAACGGCGTACAAATCAGGGCGCTGATTAATTACAGTACCAATCAATAACCCTCCATTAGAACCACCTCTAATAGCCAGTTTTTTGGAAGAAGTATATTTATTATCGATAAGATATTCTGATGCTGCAATAAAATCATCAAATACATTTTGTTTGTTTAAACGCATACCGGCTTTGTGCCAGTTTTCACCATATTCGCCACCACCACGTATATTTGCCATGGCAAACACTCCGTTATTCTCGAGCCATATTAAGTGAGTTACACTAAAAGAGGGTAAAAGACTTGCATTAAATCCTCCATATGCATAAAGTAATGTTGGATTTTTACCATTTAATTCTAATCCTTTTTTATGCACAATAAACATAGGAACTTTAATTCCATCTTTACTGGTATAAAATACCTGTTTTGTTTCATATGCTGAAGGATCGAAATCAATTTCCGGCTCAAAATATGTTTTAGCTATTTTTTCATCCATATCATATCTATAAATGGTAGGAGGAAAAGTAAATGAGCGAAAACTATAAAATACCTCTTTATCATCAATATCACTATTAATACCATAAACAGCGCCTATTGCAGGAAGGTCAATATCATGTAAATAATCCCCTTTTAAATTGTATACTTCGAGTTTAGCATGTGCATCTTGAATATATGAAGCGATAACTTTCCCATCAGCTAAATAACAGCCATTGAGCACATCTTTTTTCTCGGAAAGAATATCTATCCAGTTTCCTATATCCAATGAATTTACATTAATCTTAACAAGCTTATATTTGGGAGCATTAAAGTTTGTTATTACGATTAAGTTATCATCCACGTGGTCGAGCACACGATACTCATAATTAAAACCTGTAGTAAGTTTTACAAAATCATCATTTTCTTGTAAGTTTTTTACATATAGATTATTCCCACTGGTTGATTCGGTTTCATAGATAAATAGATATTTTTCGTCACTCGATACATCGGCGCTGTAATTCCGTAAAGGAAATTCTTTGTTTTCAAAAATTACCTTATCCGTTTCTGATGGCGTGCCTAGTTTATGATAGCATATTTTATGATATTTATTTACTCCCGAAAGTTTTTCTCCTTCTTTTGGAGCATCATATCTACTATAAAAGAAACCATCTTTATACCATGCAATGTTTGAAAATTTAATCCAGGAAATTTGATCTTTAAGGTCTTCGCCTGTTTCAATATCTCTTACGTAAATATCGTTCCAGTCGGATCCTCCTTCGGAAAGCTGATAGGCAATATATTTAGCATCGTTAGATATAGATATTCCGCCCAAAGCTATGGTTCCATCTTCTGAAAATTTATTGGGGTCAATTAATACTTCCGGTTCATCCTCTAATGATTCTTGCATATACAAAACAGCCTGATTTTGTAGCCCATCATTTTTATAAAAAAAATATTTATCTCCTTTTTTAAAAGGAGCGCCCATTGTTTCATAATCCCACAACTGGGTAAGGCGATTTTTTATTTTTTCTCTAAAAGGAATTTGTTCTAAATAATCGAAGGTGACTTTATTTTGGCCTTTAACCCATTGTTCTGTTTCGGCCGATCGGTCGTCTTCGAGCCAACGGTAGGGGTCTTCAACGCTTGTCCCAAAATACTCATCAACCTGATCCACTTTTTTTGTCTCAGGATATTTCACAGGTGATTGTTTACATTGGATAAATCCTATCAGCACAATCAATAAAATAAGTAGATTTATTCTTTTCATATTTTTTTTATTTTATTTTTTACATTTAACAAACTTACATTATTCAAGCATAAAAAAGATAATATCTATCTTGTAAATTTAAAAAAGAATTAAAAGTTTTCAAAATTATGAAATGCAGCTAAAATACAATTTTAATCCACGAACAAAATAAGCAATAAAAAAGGGCAGTGGATTTCCACTGCCCTAATGAATATTATTCATAACTTATTGCTACTCTTTGTTACGCTCGGGTTTAGGTAAAAGAACTTTTCTTGAAAGTTTTAGTTTCCCATTTTTTGGATCGATATCTAAAAGCTTAACTTTTACTTCATCACCTTCTTTAAGAACTTCATCTACTTTTTCCAGTCTTCGCCACTCAATTTCCGAAATATGAAGTAATCCCTCTTTACCGGGCAATATTTCTACAAATGCACCATAAGGCATAATAGATTTTACCGTTCCAACATACTCTTTACCTGCTTCGGGCACTTCAATAATTCCTTTAATCTTAGCAAGAGCAGCTTCAATATCCTCTTGATTTTCAGAAAAAATATCCACAACACCGAATCCACCTTCTTCAGTAATAGTAATGGTAGAATTCGTTTTTTCCTGAATATCTTGAATTACTTTTCCTCCCGGGCCAATCACTGCACCAATCATCTCTTTAGGAATAGAAATTTGTACTATTCTAGGGGTATGAGGTTTATAGTCAGCTCTTGGTTCAGCTATGGTTTCAAGCATTTTATTTAAAATATGCATTCGTCCTTCTTTTGCCTGATCCAATGCTTTGGTAAGGATTTCGTAAGACAAACCTTCAATTTTAATATCCATCTGGCAAGCGGTTATTCCATCAGCAGTACCGGTAACTTTAAAATCCATATCACCCAAATGGTCTTCATCACCAAGGATATCGGAAAGTACAGCATATTTACCGGATTCATTATCAGTAATTAAACCCATAGCGATTCCTGAGACCGGTTTTTTAATTTTCACACCGGCATCCATAAGGGATAATGTACCGGCACATACGGTAGCCATTGATGAAGAGCCATTAGACTCCAAAATATCGGAAACTACACGTATAGCATATGGATTTTCCTCACCTTCGGGGATCATTCCTTTAAGTGCCCTAAGTGCAAGGTTTCCATGTCCTACTTCGCGTCGGCTTAAACCACGTACGGGCCTGGCATCGCCAGTTGAAAATGGAGGAAAATTATAATGCAATACAAATTTTTCGGTTCCTTGTACCAACACTTGATCGATGACTTTCTCATCGAGCTTGGTTCCTAAAGTTACCGTAGTTAGCGACTGAGTTTCGCCACGTGTAAATACTGCTGATCCATGTGCTGCGGGCAGGTAATCTACCTCGCACCAGATAGGCCTAATCTCATCGGTCTTTCGTCCATCCAAACGAATACCTTCGTCCAGAATCAGATTTCGAACGGCTTCTTTTTGCACCTCATGAAAATATCTTGAGATATGTGTTTCGTTTACCTCCTCTTCTTCATTTTCTGCTTGCAACTTTTCGGTAAAAGCGGTTTTTATTTTTTCAAAAGCTTCGCTTCGTTCGTGTTTCTCTTTATGATTTTTTGCTGCTTTGTACACCTCGTCATAAAGTTCTTTCTTTATTCGTTCACGAAGAGCTTGGTCATTGGTTTCGTGTTCATAAACCCGTTTTTCCTTGTTTATTTCTTTTGCCAGTTCAATTTGTGCCAGACATTGCATCTTTATGGCTTCGTGAGCAAACTTAATGGCTTCTAACATTTCTGCTTCGGACACTTCGTCCATTTCCCCTTCAACCATCATCACATTGTCGAGGGTAGCTGCTACCATAATGTCGATATCGGCTCTTTCCAGCTCATCAAAAGTCGGGTTAATCATATAATGTCCGTCAACTCTTG
>CAZWPU010000167.1:0-3923 GCA_964635605.1 uncultured Bacteroidales bacterium
CTTTAAATACAGGAATTCTGGAAAATCTGATGATTTCGTTTTGTTCATAAAATTCATTAATGCTAATATTGTCTGGTGATGCAAAAACAACTGTTCTGGGTGTCATGATACTCTTTACCACAACATGTTTAAAAACCATGAGATTCATTAAAATTTTTGATTCTTCTTCTTTGAAAATTCCTTCTCTCACACCAATTTCAGCCATTGCATGAAATTCCGATCGGCTAAGTATGCTTTTGTTTTTTTTATTACTTAATAAAACGGTGATTAATTTACTTAACCAAATGATAGGATAAAGTGGCGAATAGATCATAATGGTTAATGTGGTTGCAGTAAATGGAGCCAGTTTTTTCCAGTAATTTGCACCAATTGTTTTAGGTATTATCTCCGAAAAAATTAAAATAATAAGGGTTAAAATAGCTGAAGCTATACTAACAAATTCATTGCCCCACAATATTTGAACCTGTCCGCCAACTCCGGCAGCTCCTATGGTATGGGCAAAAGTGTTAATTGTTAAAATAGCAGCTAAAGGAAGGTCAATTTTTTCTTTGTATTGTTGCAACTTTATGGCATATTTCTTATTCTCTTTTGCCTTTGAAGCAATGTAACTTGGTGTAATACTTAACAATACCGCTTCAAGTATTGAACACAAGAATGAGAAAAATAAGGCTACAAATAAATAGGTAAATAATAATCCCATTATCTTTTTTATTTTTTGTACAAATGATTTGTTTTGATATAATCGTATATTCCACAGGGTAAAAAATATTGTACGTTTTTACCGTTTTGTATTGATCTACGGATAAAACTGGACGATATCTCCATTAAGGGTGCATCAATCAAGGATATATTCGTATATTTTTTGTATTCACCGATATCATATCCTGCCCTTGGATAAACCAATATATCATAATTTGCTAATATCTCCCTGTAATTTTTCCATTGATGGAATGATTTAAAATTATCGGTACCTAAAATGATTTTAAATTGCTTATCGGGATAATTGTTCGATAAATAGTTTAATGTATCGATGGTGTACGATGGTTTAGGTAAATTGAACTCAACCGCTGATGGTTTTATTTTTGAATTATCGGGCAAAGCCAGTTGAACCATTTTTAACCGTTGGGTTTCGTCCAACAGGGTTTCTTCTTTTTTTAGCGGGTTGTGCGGACTAACGATTAACCAAATTTCATCCAGGCCTCCAAATTCAACCATATAATTGGTAATGGCCAGATGCCCGATATGAATGGGGTTGAAAGAGCCAAAAAATAATCCTATGTTCATGGGTTATTATTGATTTATAAAACTAATTACTGCTTTTTTAGCTTCATTTACAGCTTGATTAAGGTCATCATTTAAAATAGTCAAATCAAAACGATTTGCAAATTCTAGTTCTTTTTTTGCTTTGGCAACTCTTGTTTCAATATCTTCATTACTATCGGTTGACCTGTTTCTTAATCTTTGTTCTAACACTTTTATATTAGGTGGCATTACAAATATTGAGAGCGCTTTTTGTGGATATTTTTTTTTGATATTTAATCCCCCAACAACATCCACATCAAATACTACGTGTTTTCCTTCTTTCCATATTCTTTGTAATTCGCTTTTTAGCGTACCATAAAAGCGGTTGTTGTAAACTTCTTCCCACTCAACAAATTCATCTTTTTCTATTTTTTGATTGAAATCATCGGTGCTTAAAAAATAGTAATCTTTCCCATGAATTTCATTTTTTCTTTTGGGGCGGTTTGTAGCCGAAACAGAGAATTCTAATCCGATATTATTATCCAGTAGTTTTTTTACAATGGTAGTTTTACCAGAACCCGATGGTGCCGAAAAGATAAAAAGTTTACCTTCCATTATAAAATATTTAGAACCTGTTCTTTTATTTTTTCCAGCTCATCCTTCATTAAAACAACATCTTTTTGGATATCCGAGTCGTTTGCTTTAGAACCAACTGTGTTTATTTCCCGTCCAATTTCCTGGGCAATAAATCCTAATTTTTTACCAATAGCGTTGCCTTGATTTAACATTTCTATAAAATATTGACAGTGGTTCGTTAATCGTACTTTTTCTTCGGTTATATCCAGTTTTTCGAGATAATAGATCACTTCCTGCTCAAAGCGGTTCCTGTCAATTTCATTATCCTCTAAAAGTGCTTTGATATTATCTTTTAGCCGTTGTTTAACTTTTTCAATACGAGCATTTTCAAAGGTTGATAAATGTTCTTTTAGCTGTTCAATCGATTTTATTCTTTGCTCCATATCTTTTTGCAGATGCAAACCTTCCTGTAAGCGAAATTCATTAACCTGCTTAATCGCTTTTTGAATGGTCTTTAAAATTATTTTCCACTCTTCATCATTAATTTCTTCATGTTCAACATCCAAGGTGTCAGGTAATCGCATGATGGTTTGCAACATTTGTTCCTGGGCGTTGATGTTTAATTCATCGGCAACGTTTTTTAATTGTTCGTAGTAATTTTTAACCACTCCAGTATTGATAGTAGTAGATTTACTGTCTTTAGAGCTTTCATAATAAAGTACAAATTCAACTTTTCCTCGCTCTAAAGTTTTTGAAATTTCCGAGCGGATTTCCAGTTCTTTTTCGCGATATATGCCGGGTATTTTTGGAAATATATCGAGGTTCTTACTGTTTAAGGTTTTTATTTCTACCGTTACTTTTTTGTCTTTTAATTCACATTCGGCTTTTCCATAGCCGGTCATTGATTTTATCATGATGTTTTTTCAAAAGGTTCGAATTTATAGGGCAAAGGTAAGAAAAATAGTTAACAGGTATTAAGTTTGTTTAAAGTTAATAGGGATAATTAAAAATTAAATAACTACTTTCTTTTTCCAGTTACCGGTAAGATAATAAATATAAGCTAATAATAAACCAATCATCCATCCTATAGGTATAGCCCACCAAATTCCTTTTTCGCCAAAGTGTTTGGATAATATCAATGCCCCGGGAATACGAACAACCCATAATGAAATCAATGTAGTAAACATGGGAATAATTGTATCACCGGCACCTCTCATTACGCCTGAAATTGAAAACATTGCTGTGAGAACGATATAGAAGGATCCAACAATTACCAGGTATTCTTGTCCGATACGTATAACCTCACTATCATTCGTAAATAAACCCATAATAAAATTTCCAAACAGAAGAACAGCAGCAGTAACGGTAAGAGAAATAACGGAAGACATTTTAAAGGTCGCAATGAAGCCTGATTTTACCCTTTCGATTTTTTTTGCACCCAGGTTTTGCCCAACAAATGTTGATAAGGCTGCAGCAAAATTCATGGCTGGCAAGGAGGCCAGTGAGTTAATCCTTGTTGCTACTGAGTAGGCTGCGATAACATTGGTGCCAAACGTATTCACAATACCGATTAAAGCCATCATACCCAATGCAACAAATGTTTGTTGTAAACCTGTAGGCAAACCGATACGAATACTTTTTTTGAAAATACTTTTATCAAAAATCAGGTTTCTAAATGTAAAATGAATGATTTTATGGTTCTTATTTAAATAAATGATAGCAGTTAAGAAGGCTCCTCCCTGTGCAATTACTGAAGCAATAGCAACACCTGCTATTCCCCAGTGGAATACAACGACAAATAACAAATCTAAACCGATATTTATAAAGGTTGAGATAATTAAGAAATACATGGGTGTTTTTGAATCGCCCAAACCTCTTAATATTGCACTTGTACCATTAAACCCGAAAGAAACAATTGCTCCTCCCATAAAAATGTTAAAATAGATTTTAGCCGTAGGAATAATTTCTTCAGGTAATTTTAAGAATTTAAAAATATCTTCGCTAAAAATTATGGCAATAATACTAATCGTGATAGAAGCAAAAAACAAGAAAATAAAAAGGGTGTCGATGGTACGTTTTACTTTTTCAATATTTTTAGCTCCAAA
>CAZWPU010000168.1:0-3874 GCA_964635605.1 uncultured Bacteroidales bacterium
TAAGTGTTACTACCGATATTACGGCTAATAAAATCCCAATAATCATAAATCGCATAACAATTTTGGGCTCCGGGTATCCTTTCATCTGATAATGATGATGCAAAGGAGACATTAAAAATATTCGTTTTCCTGTGCCAAATTTTCTTTTGGTATATTTGAAATAACTAACCTGCATAACAACCGAAAGACTTTCCATAAAAAATATCCCGCAAAGGATAGGAATAAGCAGCTCTTTACGGATAATAATCGCAAATACAGCAATAATACCACCAATAGAAAGGCTTCCGGTATCGCCCATAAATACCTGTGCCGGATAAGAGTTATACCATAAAAAGCCAATAGTAGCCCCGATAAAAGCACTCATAAACACCACTAACTCGCCTGTTAACGGGATATACATAATGTTTAAGTAATCGGCATAAATCATATTACCCGATAGATAAGCCAGAATACCCAGTGTAGTGCCAATAATAGCCGACGAGCCGGTTGCCAGTCCATCGAGCCCGTCGGTTAAGTTAGCTCCATTGGAAACCGCTGTAACAATAAGAATTACAAAAATGACAAAAACTATCCATGCTGCTTTTTGGCTATGCTTACCTAAAAATGATACCATATATTCATAATCGAATTCGTTATTTTTCACAAACGGAATGGTTGTTTTCGTGCATTTTATATCTCGAGTATATTTAACCACTTCATCATCGGTATTATCAACACCTTCAACAATTTTCTGATGGGTTACATTTTGTTTTTCAACAACTGTTTCACGAATCACCACATCATCACTTAAATAAAGGGTTAATCCCACGATAAGCCCTAATCCAATTTGTCCTAAGATTTTAAATTTCCCGGACAGGCCTTGTTTATTTCTTAGAAATGTTTTGATATAGTCATCGAGAAAACCTATGGTGCCAAGCCATATGGTAGTTACAAGCATTAAAATAACATATACATTTAATAAATCACCAAACAATAATGTAGGAATTATAATTGAAGCAAGTATGATAACACCTCCCATGGTTGGTGTACCTTTTTTCTGCATCTGTCCTTCTAATCCTAAATCGCGAATTTCTTCGCCTATCTGTTTTTTTCTTAAGAAATTAATAATTCGTTTTCCAAAAATCATGGAAATGATTAAAGAGGTAATTACGGTCATAGCCGACCGGAATGAGATATACTGGAACACCCCGGCTCCCGGGAAATCGAATTTATCTAAATATAAAAAGAGATAATAAAGCATAATCTGGTTTAGTTATAGATTTCGTTAAAAGTTTGCTTAATAATTTCCCTGTCATCAAAATGATGCTTTACTCCGTTTACTTCCTGATATGTTTCATGTCCTTTGCCTGCTACCAGGATAATATCATCTTTTTTTGCCAACAGGCAGGCTGTCCGTATTGCTTCTTTCCTGTCGGTTATTGTAATTGTTTTTTTTCTGTCTTCATCTTGTAAACCCGTTTTCATATCTTCAATAATCAGGTTTGGGTTTTCAGTTCTGGGATTATCTGATGTTAAAATTACTTTACTGCTGTTTGTTACAGCAATTTTTGCCATCTGTGGCCGTTTTGTTTTATCCCGATCACCACCTGCTCCTAACACCGTAATTAAATCCTGCTCATTTTTCCGGATTTGGTTAATAGCGTTTAAAACATTTAACAAAGCATCAGGTGTATGCGCATAATCGACAATGGCCGTAATGCCATGCTGAGAACGAAACGTCTCAAATCGTCCTTCAACAGGTTTCATCTGGCTTAAGGTTGTTAAGATATCCTGTTTATTTAAACCCAACATTGACGCCGCTGCATAAACACTTAGCAAATTGTAGGCATTAAATGTGCCTACAAAGTAGGTCCAAACATCCGTATTATCAATCCTTAGTAACGAACCTTCGAAATGATTCTCAATAATTTTAGCCTTAAAGTCAGCCGCTGTTTTTATACCATATGATTTTATCCTGGAACGTGTATTTTGAACCATTACACGACCATTTTTATCGTCCGTATTAATGAGTGCAAAATTTCCCGGTTTTAGGTCATCGAAAAACTTTTTCTTTGCTTTTATGTAATCGGCAAATGTTTTATGATAATCGAGATGGTCGTGGGTGATATTGGTAAACACAGCTCCGACAAACTCCAGGCCGGTAATTCTGTGTTGGTCAACCGCATGTGAGCTTACTTCCATAAAACAATAAGCACATCCCGATTGAACCATTTCATCTAATAATTGATTAATTTGCACCGCATCGGGTGTAGTATGTGTTGCTTCAATTACTTTATCATCAATATAATTACGAACCGTAGATAATAATCCGGCTTTATGTCCAAGTTTACGAACCAAGTTATAAAGTAACGTAACGGTGGTTGTTTTTCCGTTGGTGCCGGTAACCCCAACCAATTTGATTTTTGATGAAGGATAATTATAAAATGCCGAAGCAGCCATTCCCAATGTATGGGCCGAATTTCCTACCACAACATAAGCAATTCCCTCAACTAATTTTTCCGGTAATTTTTCGCATATTATGGCAACAGCACCTTTTTCAATGGATTGATTAATATATTGATGTCCGTCAGCTTGCGTTCCTTTAACAGCAATAAAAAGGCATCCGGAAATAACTTTTCGCGAATCGAAAATAATATCCCGAACAGAAATATCCATATTTCCTGCTTTTTTAATGATTTTAACCTCTTTTAATATGTCGTTTAACGCTTTCACTCCAATCTATAATTTTATTGTATCGACATTTCAATTACAACAAGTTGTCCTTCCATTATTTTTGAACCCGGTTTTATCGATTGCTGTAATACTGTTCCTCTGCCTTGTATTTCAACTTCAAGCCCTAAATTTTCGAGAATAAAAACAGCATCTTTCACGCCCATTCCAGCTACGTTGGGCATAAACTGATGGTCGATAAAACGGTTCGACAATTTTACACACGAATCTTTTTTGGTGGTGAGTACCCAGTCAGAATCTACCTCTTGATCGTATACATGAATACCCAATTCTCTTAAAACATAATCAAGTTCATGTTTATAGCTGTGTTTTGTATAAGGCACTTTCACGTCATCGCTAATATCAGCCAGTTTTTTACCATGCATATCAAAACTTTTTGCATATACTTTATCCGCTATTTCTTTAAATACAGGCCCTGCGACCAGGTTTCCATAATAAATATTTCTAGATGGTGAGTTAACCACCACAATACAAGAGTATTTTGGATTATCAGCAGGAAAATACCCAACAAACGAAGCCTGGTAACTTAATTTCGATTTATCGGAATATCCCGATTCTATGTTGGCTATTTGTGCTGTTCCTGTTTTTCCGGCAATTATGTAATTTTTATTTTTGATATTGGTGGCTGTTCCATTTTCTACTACCCCTTCCAGCATTTTTCTAACTTTACGCAAAGTAGCTTTTGAGCATACCGAAGGATTAATAACTTTGGTATCGATTTTATTAACTACATTTCCATGATACATTAATGCCTTAACAAATTTGGGTTTTACCATTTTGCCATCATTGGCAATTGCATTATAGAAAGTCAGGATTTGTAATGGTGTTAATCTTATCTCATATCCAATTGACATCATAGGTAAAGATACACCGGACCAATATTTATCTCCTGGATATTTAATTTCAGGACTTCCCTCCCCTTTAATATCTAACCCTAACTTGTTATTTAGATTCATCCGGTAAAGCCGATTAATAAATTTTTCTTCTCTGCCCGTATAACTTTCGGTAATAATTTTAGAGACACCAACATTAGATGAAACCTCAAACACCCTTTTCACCGTAATTTTGCCGTAACCACCATATTTAGAATCGGTTAATTTTTTATCATAATACTGAATCTCCCCTTTGCCTGTATCAATGGTAT
>CAZWPU010000169.1:0-3871 GCA_964635605.1 uncultured Bacteroidales bacterium
TTTAAAACCAGGGGATCAATATGATATGCTTAATCGCTCCGTCATTCAATAAATAATATTCTCTCAAATAAACTTTAAATAACTGTTTTAAAGGATTGACTGTTTACAAAAAATCGTGATTAAATAGTCATATAATAATTTCTAAATCATTGGTGTCCGGTTTAAATTAAAAGAAACGAATGGAAATCTTGATATAATAGGAATTTACCATAGTATCTAACGGGGCTAAAAAGTCGCGGAGCGACGTAATTACGGTAAAAAATACTAAAAACGAATTGATAAAGGGCCGTAGGTACGGCATTAAAATTTTTACCGGACAGTAGTGTTTCTTAATATAAAATTTTCAAAATTTATCTATTTAAAATTTCACCAATCTTATAAATATTTTCATAAGATTAAATTGTTCATTAATCATCAAAAAAAAACCATTCGTCATAACGTTTAAACCTATTATGAAACTATGCGTATCGATGATTAAACATATAATCCAACTATAAATTTTTATCTAATGAGCGAACGTAATCTAAGAAAAATTGAAGATGAAGTTTGGAAGATAATTACCTTTGCTGACAAAAAATACGAAGTAAGCAATTACGGTCGTGTAAAAAGTTATTGCTACAATAAAAATGAAGGAAAAATTCTAAAACCAGGATTAACCAAAGGATTTCATACTGTTACCTTTAAAACCAATGGAAAGAAAAAAACTTTTTTGGTACATAAATTAGTTGCCATATTTTTTGTTCCAAAAGATAACGACAATCAAAGCATAGCAATCCACTTAGATTGGAACAAACGTAATAATTATTACAAAAACCTGCAATGGGTTACTAAAGATGAAGCTTACAAACGTATTATGCCTCGTTTGCAAGAAATCAATAAAATCAAAAATAAAGGTTTAATAAGAAATTCGAAGCTTAAAGCGGAAGATGTAAAGGTTTTAAAAAGCATGCTTGAAAAGGGTATTAAACAAAACGTTATTGCTAAATTATTTTCAATAAGTGAAATGCAGGTTACCAGAATAAAGAGGGAAGAAAATTGGGCACACATTAAAGCTTCTTCTGATTAAAACACAACAACAAAAACATCTGCATTAAAACGCTGCACGCCCAATGCAGCGTTTTCTTATTTCCTCTGTAATAAAATTTGCTGCTCAAAACATTACTGCAAAAAATTCTTAGTAAGGTTATAACTTTTCTAATCCTTAACACATAATCATTTCAAATTTCAATCTACTGACCACATCAAAACATCATTTTATATTTTATTCTAAAAACTAAATCGTTTTAGTAAATTTTATATTTTTGTTTATAATATATAATCTCATGAAAAAGAATCGTCTCTCAATCGATGATATTGCCAAAAGTTTAGGTGTTTCTAAAACTTTAGTTTCATTAGTCATCAACGGAAAAGCGGAAGAGTATGGCATAGCCAAAGAAACCCGAAAACGGGTAATTGCTAAGGCAAACGCGTTAGGTTACAAAGCAAATCACTTTGCTCGTAGTTTACGCTTGGGCAAGAGTTTTTCTATTGGCCTTATCGTTTCTGATATATCCAACCCATTTTATGCTCAAACAGCTCGTTTTTTTGAAGATATGGCTGATTCTAATGGTTACACCCTAATCACATCTTCTACAGATGAACAAATTGAAAAAGAAAAAAAAATTATTCAGAATTTAACCGAAAAGCAGGTTGATGGTCTAATCATTTCCTCTTCGCAGGAAAATAATAGCATTTTAGATAAACTATATCTTAGTGGTTTACCCTTAGTGCTGATTGATAGATATGTACATGGTTCGGATTTACCCTCAGTAACGGTAAATAATAAAACAGGTGCTTATATTGCAACCAGGCATCTCTTAACTCAGGGGTTTAAACGTCCAATAGCTCTGGCAATCACGCCATCACATATTTCAACCATCAAAGCAAGAATTGATGGTTATCAAGAAGCCCTTGCCGAAAAAAATATCACTCCCGAAGTTTATGAGATTCCTTATAAAAGTAGTGCATCAATAGTAGAAAAATTACTCAGAAAACTTTATCAAAAGGAAACTTTTCCCGATAGTATTTTCACTCTCAATAATTACCTGGCTACCGTTACGCTTGACACACTGAGAAACCTAAATATTAACATTCCTAAGCAAACAGGATTAATTTGTTTTGATGATGTTTCTTATTTTCGTTTTATGAATCCGGGTATCAGTGCGGTAGAGCAGCCAGTTGAAAAAATATGCCAATCAGCATTTGAATTATTAATAAACCAAATAGAACATCAATCAAACCGTTCAAGTAATAAACAAATAGTACTCCCGGTTAGCCTTAATATCAGGGAATCAACATATAAAAACAGATAATTTAAAAATATAAAACCAATACAACTATGAACCGAAAAACATTTGCTATTCTTCTTGCCTTTCTATGCATGGGCTTTGGTGATGCTGTTGGTCCGTTTGTGGGACTTGCAAAAGAACAATTTGCACTCAGCAATTTTGAAGCTCAGTTAATTGCTTTCATGGGTTTTATCATGTTTGGCATGCTTTCCATTCCAATGGGAATCTTTCAGGACAGAAAAGGAAAAAAAATTGTATTAATGTTGGGGCTTTTTATCGCACTCGTTGGGCTCACTCTCCCCTTATTTGGATTAAACAACTATGGCCTTTTCCTGATTACTATCCTGATGTTAGGTGCCGGAGCTGCTATTTTACAAGTGGCAGGGAATCCTATCATGCGGGATGTATCCAAGCCTGGCAAATATTCACGCAATCTGAGCTTTGGACAATTTGTTAAGGCATTAGGCTCACTTTCCGGATCATTAATACCATTTGCTGCCGCCAAATGGTTTGGAGCCGACTGGAAGGTATTGTTTCCAATTTATGTAGCGGTACTGCTCCTTTCTATCATCATTATAGGGTTTATAAATATTAATGAAGAAAAGACCGAAAGGCCTCCTGCCAGCTTAAAAAGTTGTTTTTCCCTACTTAAAAACCGGTACGTTTTAGCCATGGTACTGGGCATATTTATCTATGTAGGCAGCGAAATTTGCTTGAGTTCAGGAGTCCCTATATTATTAAACAATCAATTTGGCTTCGAACTAAAAACCTGGGGACTTTTGGGTAATGCTTTCTTTTTTATTGCAATTATCATTGGCCGGTTTATGGGAGGCATTATTTTAAACTGGACAAAACCATCTACTTTTTTTAGAATAACATCATTGCTTTCCCTAACGGGATTAATTCTTATTTTTTCTCAGATACAATGGCTTACCATTGCAGGAGTATTTATTACAGGACTGGGATTTGCCAATGTTTTTCCGCTTATTTTCTCTATAACAATAGATAATATGCCGGAACGTTCCAATGAAATTTCAGGACTGATGATAACCGCTATTGCTGGAGGTGCGTTTATCCCTCCGTTAATGGGACTCGTTGCTGACAAATTTAGTGTATTAGCAGGCTTTGCCGTTCCTTTTGCAGGATTATTATATATTATTTACCTTGCTTTTAAAAACACAAAAACAGTAAATCTACAATGATAAAGTACAATAACGACAACCGGATAGTACTTACGCTCGATGCCGGAGGTACAAATTTTGTTTTCTCTGCCTTGCAAAGAAACCGAACCATAACGGATCCACTGGTGAAACCCAGCAATGCAAATAACTTAAACCTCTGCTTACAAGGTATCATTAACAGCTTTAAACAGCTAACCGAAAACCTTCCCTCCCCTCCTGTTGCCATTAGTTTTGCATTTCCGGGACCTGCAGATTATCCTAATGGAATTATCGGAGATTTGGGAAACCTTCCTGCCTTTCGTGGCGGGATTGCCCTTGGTCCTATGCTGGAAGATATCTTCAAAATTCCTGTTTTTATCAACA
>CAZWPU010000170.1:0-3836 GCA_964635605.1 uncultured Bacteroidales bacterium
CTTTTCTTAAGGGCAGCTATTCTGGTTGCCCTTTTTTTGTCACCGTTTTTTAATTATTCATCAAATAATTGGCTTTAAATTAATTATCGTTTTTTGTGAAATCGTAAAACATTTACTAAATTTATAAATAACAACGATTTTGCTTTAATTTAATTAACTATTAATAAATATATCAAAACATTGCATAATAAACAGAAATCATCAGCCAAAAAACTTCCTGAGTTATTGCAGGCATATAATGATAGCGACTTTACAATGCAACAAAAAGTGAAGTTTTTCTTTTATATATTCATCGCTTCATTTTTTGCTATTATTTTTATATTTATTTCTTCAGCCTATGTTCAATTAACCAGCAGTGCAACAAATTTTTCACTTGATTATACAATTATTTCTATTGAACTGGCAGCGCTTTTAGTTACTGTATTTAGTTTTTTTCTTTTGATTAAGGGACATTTTTATATTTCTTCTCAACTATTTTATTTGTCATCGTTAGCAGCGGTTTGGTTAATTATGTGGTTTGGTAGAGGCGAAGTGGTTGAAAGACTTGATTCTATTGTAGTATCGTTAGCTTTGTTTGGTATCATTGTTTTTTTTATGAAATCCTATAAGTCTGTTTTATTTTATTTAGCTCTAAATCTCACTTTTATAATATTTTTTACAATGGTATGGCGCGAAGAAATTGGGTTATCATATTCAGCCGCAGTAGATTATATTGTAGATAACTCTGTTTCTTTTATATTTTCAGGGATATTGGTTTATAATATTTTTATAATTAATAAAAGAGCAATTGCCAAAGTTGAACATGATTATCAAAAAAGAATTAAGGCAGAAAATGAATTAATGAAAAGTGAGACTATACGAAAGAAGGTTTTTGAAAGTTCGAGTATCCCGATGGTTATTATGGATACTGAAAGCGTTGAGTTTGTAGATTTGAATGAAGCAGCAATAGAAATTTACGGATATACTACAAGAGATGATGTTTTAGGGAAAACACTCGCTGATGTTTCTCCATATTATCAATATGGAGGGGAATTGTCAGATATTCTAATAGAAAAATT
This sequence comes from uncultured Bacteroidales bacterium, assembly GCA_964635605.1. GTDB lineage: Bacteria > Bacteroidota > Bacteroidia > Bacteroidales > UBA12077 > UBA12077. Next base: position 1,059 of record CAZWPU010000170.1, read on the forward strand.
AATAGATAAAGCAAAATACGAAGGGACTTTAACATTTGAATGGTTGCATCAACGTCCCAATGGAGAAAGTTGGGATGCAGAAGTGCATTTATTGTCTTTTGAATTTGAAAATCAGGTATATTTACAGTATTCTTTAGTAGATATAACTGAGCGGAAGAAAGCACAAGTAGCCTTAGCTAAAAGTGAAAAACGTTATCGAAGCATTTTTGAAAATGCCCAGATTGGGATTTATCAAACCACACCAGAGGGTGAGATTTTAAAAGCAAATCCAGCTTTGCTAAAAATATTGGGTTATAATGATTTAGAAAGTTTGTCGGCAAGGAACCTTAATGAGAATGTGTATTTTATCAGCAACTCAAGAGAAGATTTTAAGGAAACGATTCATAAACATGGGGTTATTAAAGATTACAAATCGGAATGGCTGAAAAAAAATGGAGAAAAGATCATAATACGTGAGAATGCCCGAATTGTGAAAGATGATTCAGGAAATATAAAATATTATGAAGGTTTTGTGGTGGATATTACCGAGCGGGAAAGGGTGATGAAAGCGTTGGCTGAAAGTGAGGAGAAATACAGAGAAATGACCGAGTTACTGCCGGTTGCCATTTGGGAAATAAGTTTAAGCGGGATTTGTACTTATACAAATAAAGTAGGATTTCAAATACATGGTTATACTCCTGATGATTTAGTCAAAGGGATAAATGTCCTTGATTTAATAATCCCTGAACAACGAGAGTTTGCTGCGAATACTTTAAAGAAAAGATTAAATGGTTTTGTTTCCCAGGGAGTTGAATATATGGCGCTCAGAAAAGATGGTACTACCTTTCCAGCTAAAATTTATACAAGTGTGATTTATCATAACAAAAAACCTGTAGGTTTTATAGGAGTGACTATTGATATAACCGAAACAAAAAAGGCAGCACAAGAAGTAAAAGAAAGTGAAGAACAATTAAAAATGGCTCTTTTAGGTGCAAAATTAGGAATGTGGGATTGGAGCATTAAAAATAATACGATTAAGGTTAACGATCTATTTGTGGAAATGCTGGGATATACCCTTAATGATTTTGTTGGAGGAGTTTTAACTTTTGAGGGTTGGAAGAAGATGTTACACCAAGACGACTTTGATAATGCCATGAAGTTGTTTAATGAACATGTTGAAAAGAAAACAGAGCTATACGAAGCTGTTTTTAGAATGAAGCACAAGAATGGAGACTGGAAATGGATTTTAGCCCGGGGCAAAGTTGCGAAATGGATTAAGGGCGAACCTATGCGGGCATTAGGTACCCATTTGGATATTACAACCAGAAAAAAAGCGGAACAGGAATTGGAAAAGTATCGTAAACATTTAGAATTTTTAGTACAGGAACGAACCGAAGAACTGGCAACGGCCAATGAAGAGCTAACCTCTACAAATGAGGAGTTACTAAACCAACGGCAAGAGTTAGAGACTGTTTTATTAAATTTACAAAATACACAAAAGCAATTAGTCCATTCAGAAAAGATGGCCTCTTTAGGTGTTCTGGCTTCGGGTATTGCACATGAAATAAATAATCCATTAAATTTTATTAAAGGGGGTGTATTTGGTATCGAATCTTATTTGAAAGAAAACCTGAAAGAATATCTTGATGAATTAGATCCTTTTTTGGTTGGTGTTAATGAAGGAATTTACAGAGCTGCAGAAATTGTTAAAAGCCTTAATCATTATAATCGCAGAGATGATACTAAAATGGTATCGTGTGATATCCATTCAATTATTGATAACTGTCTGGTTATGCTTAAAAATCAGATAAAAGACAGAATTAAAATAGAAAAGAAATTTACGACAAAAGAATATGTTTTAGCATGCAATGAAGGGAAATTACATCAGGCAATTTTAAATGTTTTAACCAATGCTGCTCATGCTATAGCAGAAAAAGGAACGATTAAAATTAAAACTTTTGTCATAGCGAAAGAATTTAAACTGGAGATAACGGATACCGGTAGTGGTATTGATAATGAGCATATAGATAAAATTTTAGACCCCTTTTTCACAACCAAAGCACCAGGAAGAGGAATCGGATTAGGATTATCTATTACTTATAACATTTTACAGGAACATAATGGAACCATTGAATTTAAGTCAAAACTGCATAAAGGAACTACTGTTATTATATCTTTACCTTTAAAAACACAAACTGATGGAAAATAAAATTACGATACTTTATGTTGATGATGAGCCGATGAACCTAAAGTTGTTTGAAATTAATTTTAGTAAGAAATTTAATGTATTAACTGGTTTGAGTGGAGATGAGGGATTAAATATTTTGTCAAAACACTATTCTGTAAATGTGGTAATCAGCGATATGAAAATGCCCGGTATGAATGGTATTGAATTTATTAAAAAAGCAAAAATTGAATATCCAGATATAAAGTATTATATCTTAACCGGATTTGATATTACAGAAGAAATTGCTAACGCACTAGAAAATAATCTTATTCAGAAATATTTTCAAAAACCGTTTAATATGCGGGAAATTGAAGCATCCATTTATGAGGCATTATAAAAAAGCGAGGGCTTTACACAAAGTAAAACCCTCACTAACAATTTTAACTCTGCTTAATCCAGCTCTTTCAATAATTCATTAATTGCTTTTTTCAACTGTGGATCTGTATCATTTAAACGATCCATAAATATATTCTTCACATAAATATCGGGAGCTACACCTTTTATTTCCAGATCTTTCCCATCCAAAGTATAACAACCCCAGGCAGGTAGCCGTGTATACGAACCATCAACCA
>CAZWPU010000171.1:0-3825 GCA_964635605.1 uncultured Bacteroidales bacterium
CTTGTTGTTGTTTTTTTACTTCTTTTTTGTTTTGTTCACTCTCTTTAGCTTTTACTTTTTCTGTTTGCTTCTTTTTTTCCTGGAGCTTTTCTACTTTTTCGGTTTTGTTTTTTTTCTTTCCTTTGCTTTCCTGTGCATGGGTTACCGATATTCCGCTAATCGTAAAGAACACAAGAGAAAATACGAAGATTAAAATTTTATTTGTTTTCATCATTTTTAGGTTTAAAGGTTATTCACAAGTTCATCCAATTCTTTGGTTGATTCTTCAATACTCTTTTTGGTTTGGTCTATTTGTTCCGATAGAGAGTCTAGCTTAGTTACCTCTTTAGCTTGTTGTTCTTCTGCTTCCTGTTTTGAAGCTCCGGTACCACAACTAAGTAAAAACAGAGATGCTACCGATAATGTAAGAATGAATTTTTTCATAAAATTTGAGTTTTTAGGATTAAATTTCACCTAATGTATAAAAAATCAGGAAGAATAGCAATTGATTGAGATGGAATTCTTTTAAAACCAATGTTGCCTGGTATCCCTGAAAACGCTGAACATAAATATACTGAGTGCTTTAACTTGATTTTGTTTAAGTTATCCCTGTCTGTTTCTCAACCGGTTGTTATCTTTTAATTTCTACTCTTTTGTAGATGAAAATGGCCAGGCCAAGGCCGGCAAGGGTGGCAGCAATATCTAAAAAGTCAAATGTTCTGTAGGTCCATAGCTGCTCCAGTTCATAGAGTAATATTCCACAAGTGGTATAAATCATTTTTTCGAGGGTCCTTTTGGTTGAAACAAAGGCAATAAACAGACAGATGCCTAACGAAGACAGGAAGTTGGGAGCAGCCCCGCTCCATCCAAAATCATTGATCGGATGATGATTAACCCAGGGGCGGTAAAAGAGCTTGATGAACAGGGCGGTTATTCCTGACAATATACTGATATATAAAAATATACGCCGGTTTTTATAATTTGTTTTCATATTTTAAATGCTTTATTTATCCTTGATTCTAAAGGAATCTAAAACAAAAATAATGTATTGCCTGCTTAGGTAATATTATTATTATTCTATTATTTTAATTTCCCGACACACCCTTTTTTATTTGAACATTCATAAAAAAACTCTAGTAATAGGAGCAAGGCATCATCCAAAACCTGTGTTTTAAGCTACAGCAATTATTTTTTTACAACCTTTAGGGTTTTATGTATAAAATTCCCGTTAATTTTTATAAAATATATTCCTGGAATCACTCCTTCTAAATTAATCCGAAGGGATGATTGCTTTTTTGAATATATTTTTCTTATGTGTTGGTTGTTCACATTATAAATATCAATGGTTAAATTTTCAGTTGGTAATTCAACAATTTCTATACAATCATCTGTTGGATTGGGAAAAGCAAAAATATCTGCATTTAACATATCCTGGATTGATGTTGTAGAACATGCATCACATGAGTTGAAACAAACTGCTTTTAGTACTGTATCTTTATCCGGAACTTTTAAAAATCGGTAAACATCATCTGTTGTTATAGTACAGGAGCCTTCTTCGAGGTTTTCCCATTCATCACCATTTATAAATTTGTACTCAACCTCAGCACCAGGTTCCAAATTAAGCATTTTGTAATAAATACTGCCATCGTTTGGTAAAGGATTATTACTGATCCAGTTATTAAAAGTCCCTCTTAGAAATACGCCATCAGACGAAACAGTTTCGTTTTGTAAGTCTACCTGAAATGTTACATCTACGTATGAAGGACCTTCGTTTACGGTAATATAATCTGTTTTTGTTTTTGTATGTTCTCCTACTGAATTTTTGGCTGTAAGAGAAACAGTATAAACTCCAGGAATAGTATACTCGAATAAAGGATTTTGCTCCTGGGCGTCTTCCATACCATCGCCATCAAAATCCCAGCTCCATGCTGTTGCATCTGTGCATTCGTTGGTAAACTGAACGGTTAATGGGGCATTTCCTGTTGTTGTATCTGCCGAAAAACCGGCAATAGGTGCTTTAAGCTCATAGTTTTTAACACCAAACCATACACCCGGGTGTTCGTATGTATTTATGGTGATGGGGATTTCTCCATGCCCGTTATTCCTGAAAATCTCAAAATGATCAGCTTGTTGTCCGCTTTCATCTAACCAGATTACTTTCACAGAGTCGTTGTTGGTAGTCAGGTTTATGGTTATTGAGGTAGCTTTAACTATTCGTGGTTTACTGCCATAATCGATTACTTCATATCCATTGGTTATCATGCCGGTATTTTTCATTTCAGTAGTAAGAGTCATCAGCATTTTTTCCGATTCTTCTAAAGGCCTGTTATCTAATGACAATAATGTAAAACCTGCGGATTGATCTGCAGAGGTAAGTTCAACAGCACCAATAGTTTTATTTGTAAACTGACTCAGATCGCCTACGAATGCACATAACTCAGGGGTATTAATAGAAAAAAGTCCGGTGCTGTCCCATTCTATCTCTTGAGTATCAGCTGTAAAAGGATTGGAAGGTGTTTCTGGATAATCTTCAGGATTATAAGAGTTCCCAAGCTCAAAGCTGGTTGTTAGCTTATGTTGGTAGGCTAATTCAAAAGGATAATCATCAGGATATAGATTGTTTTCCCAGGGATTGGACTTTAAGGTTAAATTTTTTACATCATCAGTCGAAAAATCAACGGCAATAGTAGTATTGGCTGTGGAGATTAAATGGTTCCGATAGGCATAGGCAAATGTTGGTTGTAAAGCTCTATACGAAATTTGTTGGTAACTGTTGAATCCATGATTCCATTGATCCCAAACCGTGGTATATTCCAGTTGATGTACAATTAACATTCCGGCATCGTAAAAGGAGCCGTATCCCGCAAGGAAAAACAGTGCTTCATATGAAAACGGATTTGGGTTCTCGTAATTGTATTCACTTACGGTAAGTGGTTTTCCCGAAATACCTACTCCGGCAAATAAACCTAATATGGGATTATAGAAATCTGTTTCGGAAATCATGGAAACGGGAACTGGATTTTCGTAATGATCCCAATAACCATGATTGTCTACAAAGTCTGTATTGCGCTGGGTATATACATCAGGGATGCCAATTAAAAAATTGGATCCTGTTACAGGTATTTGAACATTTAAATCATTCTTAAGGTAGGAGTACATTTCATTATAATAGTCCTCTAAAAGATTAAGATAAAATTCAACCTGGTCAATAGACCTTTGGTCCTGAGCTGTTAGGGAGTTATAGGGTAGCAGCTCAAACTGATCTGAATTTTCATAGATTGGTTTTACTGAAATACTATCGATCCATAAATCTCCGGACACTAAACCAAGATTAAAGAATAAAAACGGGTGGTCTTCGTCGGTTAAGTTGAATGAAAAGGTAGCTGAAAATTTTTCCCATTCAGAGGAGGTGGTAAAATCCTGAGAGGAAAAGGAAGTCCAGGGGTCTGTATCCAGCTGGACAGTATATCCTATGGTATGTGGAACATTAGATTTGGCCCAAAAACTTAATTCATAACAGGTATTAGAAACAAAAAACGATTCGTTATATTTTAACTGGCAATCATAGTTGTTGGCTGAAGCCTGCGTAGAATTAACATGAAAAGAGTTTGTTCCCGCATAAGCCGTTGTCGAAGATATCTCTGTTGAAAAAGTTGCCGGCCCCCAGTAACCCCAATTTGCTCCTCCCGATTCAAAACTTCCATTCTCAATATACTCCTCAATTTCCCCGTTTGGAATACCCCATACATCTTGTATGGAATCTGTGGTTATGTATTTCTCTATTACATAATCATTCCAATCGTCAGTTAACATATCAAAATGATATTGTGACAAAAGGCCACCCTG
>CAZWPU010000172.1:0-3796 GCA_964635605.1 uncultured Bacteroidales bacterium
TTATTTATTGCATACAACTTTTCTGCTCCCAGCACACAAGCACAGGACCCTAACAGTCCGTATTTTAAAAATTCTCGTTTATTTATTCTGTGCTTATTCATAACTACTCCCTTTTTAATTTAAAAACAAAAATTAAAATCGTTTGTTTTTCAAATTTAGGGTTGAATTTGGCAAAATGCAATTATTTTGTCATCCTATACTAAAAACTCTGTTGAATCCATCGCATCAACAATGTATCATGAATAATATACTGATCCTTAATTTTTATAATCAATTCTTTTTCTTGTAATGCCTTTATCGCTGTGCTCATAGTACTTGTAGATGAAATATTATGTTTCCTTAAAAATGCTCCACTCGTAGGTTCGCTTACGGGTGCATCTTTAGATAACGCAACCAAAACACGCCATTGAACAGATGTCAATAAATTTCTATAATTTGAGAAAACAGTCTGTTCTTCTTCAAGAATTTTCAAAAAAGTATCCTGTACTAATTCCATTGTAATATCTTCATATGAGCTATACAATCTGTTGCAAACCAACTGAACATAATAGGTTTGTAAGTTTGTCCAATCAAATATCCGATTTATTGCTTCCTGTTTAATTGTTTTATTATCATCTTTAAAATGATACTTTATAAAATGGCTGTATTCATCAGGATGAATATGCAACAACTCAACAATCTGAGTACTTCTGTAAAATGGTTGTCCATGCCCTGTAAAAAGTGAAATCATAATATTACGGTGACTACCACTAAAGATAAACCGGATTCCGGGAAATTCCTGCACCAACGACCGGATAAAAGCTTCAGGATTCTCATCCTGATACTTGGTTATTTGTTGAAACTCATCAAGGGCTATAACCACTGTTTGCTTTTGATTAGACAAAAACTCCAAAATTGTTTGTAATGACAATTTTGATTGATGATAATCTGCATATGTAAACTTTATTGATGGGTTACCAGATACCGGGTCAAACTCTATTCCGGCACCAATATTCCTGATAAAATCTTGTATTTTTTGAGATAACCCGCGTTTCTCAATACTCCCAAATTTCCGAACTACAGCTGTAGCAACTTTCTGTGTAAGGCTTTGCAACGAATCTGTTGATAAGATATCTGCATAAAGAGTAATATAATTATTATCTTTTTCTAAAAAATGAAACAAGTGCTGTATTAATGCTGTTTTTCCTAATCTTCGCAAGGAAAACAAAGTAACATTACGCTCATTTTTAATCGCTTCTGACAGTTTTGCATACTCTTCGTTTCTGTCACAAAAATACTCACGTGAATAGTATCCTGTTAATATAAATGGATTAGACGGTTTTTGTTTCATGATTCCGTGTTTTACGTTGCGTAAATTATGAAACGCAATTTACGAAATGAAAATCAAAAATCAAAAAATTTATTTTTTAACCCAAACCCAACCAGCAACGAACAAATTAAGCACTGCGGTAATTACCACCGACCACAAAAATCCTAATATTGGTACCAAATAAATAGCAAATAACAGTGCTCCGGCAGCTGCTCCCAACAAATCTAATCCGTAAACATTCGAAGCAATAATACCGTGTTCGCTATGACTTAACCGGGTAGCCATAGAAAATACAACGCCTGTTGAGATGGAAATAAAAGCAAGTAAAAGAAAAAAAGTTATAAAAATAACCACGGCGGGTAAGTAAATATTTTTAAGCAAAATAAAAATAGCCGGTAATACAAACACAAAAACAGCAATTAGTAATAGTATACGGGAAAACAATTTACGGTCGATGGTCTTAAAAACTTTCGGCGTATAATAGGCACCTACAGCTAATCCTCCCATAAAAATCATAATAAACATCCCGGCCACCACGTAAACATATCCATAAATGACCTGGAAAACGAGCAAAAGCACAAACTCGATACTGGTCCCGGCAAAACCCACTGCAAAAACACCTTTATTTATGGCACTTGTCCGAACAAAAAAGAATCCTGAAAACAATAAAATGACCAGGGCAGGTAACCAATAATTTACATTAAAATGACTGAGCCACAATTTTATCTGACTTTGATAACAAACCGGATTATAACTTTTATTCAGTGGCACATCATCGGTTAATTGATCCATAATCATCTGGCTGCGGCTTTTTAATAATTCATCATCAAAATAATAGCCGTTAACATATTGGGTTAAAATATTTTTTGCCGCTATTTGTTCCGTTATTTGGTAGGTTAGCTCTTTATCAGACGCCAGAATATAATCTTCGCCACCCGGCAAAATCATCACATGATCAAAGGCTGTCTTTAATGTTTTATTTAATATGGAAAGCAGGTTACGGGCTTCTTCATTTAAATAGTTCGAACTTGACGGCATGGAAAAGGAGATCACCGCATTTGGGGTGAGATGATCTTTTAGCAGCGAAAAGAATTCCTGCGAATAAAATCTGTTAAACTGAATAGTAGAAGGTTTTGGAAGATTAATAATAACCACATCATATTTCTGGCCTACACTTTTCAGATACCGTAAAGGATCATCTTTTATAATATGCACAGGTTTCATACTGTCGATTTTAAAAAAATTTTTGGCAATTTTAATAATCCACGGATTAACATCTACATAATCAATTTTTTGAACGGGATATTTGACAATTTCATCAAGAATGCCGGTAATAATTCCTGAAAGCACCAGCACATTTTCCGGATTATCATGCTGCACCATAGGAAAATGAGCTGCTTCTTCTTTAACGGTTACATCGCCCGATGAAGCCATTAACACATTATTTTCGTAATAATTGGTCTGCTCTGCTTGTTTTGTAATGGCCAGCACACCAAAGGGAGTATCTTTCACAAACTGTATTTCCTGGTTAGGAAAAGAAAGTTCACGCACCGATTTATCCAAATCGTTTTGAAAATACAAAAAATTAAAGGCCAGAAAGACAAAAATCAAAATACCGGAAATAAACGTATGATTGGTTTTAACAGCTAAATATAATGTAACGAAAACACCGATAGTCATTAAAATATACAAACTTTCGAATGTTTTAAAATACCATACCAGCACAAAATTTAAAATTATTCCGCCCATCATACTTCCGGTAGATTCCCAGGCATAAATTGCATCCACCCGGTTTTTGTCTGATAAAAAAGATTCGTCTTTGGCAACTAATGTAAAAAGCATGCCGGCGATAACACAAAACGGAGCAAGCAAAAACAAAGAATAGTAAAAAACCTGGGTAACACCTACCATCACCCCACCAGGATAAAAGGTATTCCACAAAAAATGAAGCAGGAATACTGTTATGGCAGGAATAAAAATCAGAACGGTAAGTAAAGAAAAAATTATTTTTTGCCGGTTCTGGTGCTTTTTAAAAAAACGCCCGATGTAGGCTCCCAATCCGGTAAGCAACATCCAGTTTGCCAGAATAATTCCGATTACCAGTTCGTTCCCATTAAAGAAGGTAAGAAACTCGCGCAACAAAATAATCTGGGTGATAAAGGTGATAAAACCCAGCAAAATAATACCGGGCTTCGTATATTTTAAAAAAACTTTTTCCATAGTATCATTCTTTCAATAAATATCAGGAAACATTCCAGAGTTTAGAATCATTTATAAAAATTACTTACATATCTTTTTCACTAAACACAAGCGCTTCGTAAATAAAAATATCGGCATCCTTCCATCCATCCCATCCAATGCCGGCTTTACTTCGGGCACAATGTCCCAGAAACTCTTCTTTGGTCCATCCGGTTTCGTGCGCTACCTGAGGTAAAAATGTTCCGGTAGCAAATCCTTTTTTAATATAAATCCCATGCCGGCCCATTT
>CAZWPU010000173.1:0-1092 GCA_964635605.1 uncultured Bacteroidales bacterium
TGGACCGAACAGAAATTAATCAAATTTTTCCAGATCAGATGGAGATATAGGAATAATGGATGGATGATATATATACAAACAAGAGCCATTTTTAATTAGATCAATAATTTCATTGGTTTCATCAATAGGCAATGCCGGACACCCAAAGCTTCTGCCAATGCGTCCATACGTTTCAATAAAATCATAACTGACATAATCGGCACCATGAATAACAATAGCTCTTTCTTCAGCATTATCATTTATACCTTTACTTACCCCTTTTATTCTTAATGAATAGCCATGATTACCAAAATAGGGTTCTTGCGTGATATATAATCCTAAACTACTTTTGAGCGATTCTGGTTCGTTGGAAAAAAATTCTGCCAGTAAGCTTCCGGTATTCATTCCATGGGCAACCAATGTTTTATTAAGTAGTTTTTGATTTTTAATATCTAAAATATACAATCTTTTTTGAGTAGAAGGAAGACTAAAATCGATAATGGTAATTAATGAATCGTTCGTTAGCAAATTTCTAGCCCTTAATTCGAAAAACCCATTGAGGGCTAAATTTAAGGCTGGCTCTGAAATAGACGAAGAATTAATCAATGTTTCTTTCCATGAAGAAAAATCAGCAAATACTGGTTCTTGCTTCTGAACGGAATAGTTTCCATAATAAACCAAAAAATCCCAATGTAGAATCAGTATAAACGTAATGAAAAATATATGCCTAATCATCCATCAAAAATTTAAACGGCGATATTATAAAAAATAATTGGACGAACCTAAATTTATGATTTAATATTTGAATATCAATGTATTGGTAAAAAAACATAAAATTTCTGGCTATATATTATATCTTTTCTCCCACTCCTCTCTCATCATAATATCTTGATTATTTTTCAGGTGGTCGGTAGCCAGAATACCATATAGGTGGTCTATTTCATGTTGAAGTAATTCGGACAAATCATCCTTAAAAATTTCTTCGTATTTGTTTCCCTCTTCGTCATAAAATTTCACTTTAACAGATTGATGTCGCTCAATTTTAACAAAAAAAGCCACATCGAAACTAAAGCAACTATCCCATACTTCGAAAATTTCATGGTTTCTCCAGGT
>CAZWPU010000173.1:1192-3790 GCA_964635605.1 uncultured Bacteroidales bacterium
ATGATTGATTTAAAATTAATCGTCAAGTAAGTCCTGTGGAATCTCTTTTTTTGTTTTAGCACCCAGCTCTTTAATTTTTTGTGCACGCGAAATAAGGTTCCCTTTGCCGGTAGAGATTTTATTCATTGCATTATCATATGCCTTACGTGTAGATTCCAGTTTGCTGCCAATATCTTGCAAATCATCTATCAGTCCCACAAATTTATCGTATAATGCGCCACTTTGCCGTGCAATTTCCATTACATTCTGACTTTGATACTCCTGCAACCACATGCTGGCAATCATCTTTAAGGCAGCAATTAAGTTGGTTGGGCTTATCAGTAAAATTCGTTTTTCGTAAGCAAAGTACCATAAATCGGGATCTTTTTGGATGGCCACCAAATATGCCGGTTCTACAGGCATAAACATCATTACAAAATCGAGCGATTTTAGCTGGTATAAATTCTGGTAATTTTTTTCACTCAATTGCTTAATATGATTTTTAATCGATGCCAAATGTTCATTTAGTGCTTTTTCACGCAAAACATCATCTGTAGCAGAAACATATCTTTCGTAAGCGGTTAGCGAAACTTTCGAATCGATAACCACACTGCGGTCGCCCGGATATTTCACAATTACATCAGGCTGAAACCTGTTTCCTGCTTCATCTTTAAACGACTGTTGCACAAAATATTCTCGATCTTTTACCAGACCCGATCTTTCCAAAATATTTTCCAGGATTAACTCACCCCATCCACCCTGGGTTTTCGAATCGCCTTTTAACGCTTTGGTCAAATTCTTAGCATCTTCACTAATTTGATTACTGGTTTCTATCAAATGTTTAATTCGCTCCTGTATCGAAGCACGGTCGGCGATATCTTTTTTGTGGGTTTCTTCTACCTTTTTTTCAAAGTCTTTAATTTTTTCCTGTAAAGGTTTTAAGATGGTATCCAGATTAATTTTATTTTGCTCGGTAAATTTTCCGGTTTTTTCTTCTAAAATCTCATTCGCAAGATTTTTAAACTCGGTTTTAAAACGCTGTTGCAATTCATCCACTTCTTTTTTATGCTCATGCAATCGTTCATGCAAATGTTTCAAGTCTGATTCTTTTTCTTTAAGGGCCTCCCGAAGATCAATAACTATTTCATCTTTTTTTTCTTTTTCCGTTTTTACAGTCTCCAGCTCTCGTATTAAATAGGATAATCGTTCTTCTTTTACTTGAACTTCAGTATGGGTCGCATTTAATTCCTTTTTCAGTGTATCAGCCTCTTCAATGGATAAGCCTGTTTTGCTTTGATAAAAATATTTACTTATAAACCATGCTGCAATAAAACCAGCAGTAATACCTAAAATAAAAAAAACAATTATATTAATCATAAATCACTAATTTACAGATACTTGTTGTTCAATCATATTACACATTTCATTTTCATAGGCAAGTAACTGTTCTTTAACTTTACATTTTCGTTCCTTTTTAACAGCTTTTTCAAGATCAGTAATGGCTATCGTATATTCAATTTTAGTAAGAAATTCAGCCGCTTTTAAACGAACTTTTTCATTGGGATCTGATAAAAGCTCTTTCACTCTTTCAGCAGCCATCCATGGATAAGAATTTAACAGCTTTTCCATTGCTTTTATTTTTTGATCTTTGTCTCCCTGGGTTAGTAAATCATTTAATTCATCAATTTCCCTACGGTAATTTTCGTCAATAAAAATTTCCTGTTTAAAAAATCCCGGGCGCACCACATTTTTATCATACGAAACCATATCTCGGCCAATAACCCACCGAACCATTCTCGGTACCATCCAACGCATACCTGTTGTAATTTCTGGATGTGCTGTAGAAATAAATATTTTACCTTTACCCGAGGGAAACGTAACAAAAAAAGGAATCCCAACGGGGCTATTCGATTTTTTCCCAACCAAACCTATCAACTGTTCTTTATTGCTTTCTAAATCTATAATTGGTCCACTTTGAAAATCAATAAATAAGTTTTGAGTATTTCTTAATTCAGTAAATATTTTTTTCCCTTTTTCGGTTAATTCAAATTTCATAATACCATTAAGCGTTTCTCCCGGCTGTTGTTCGATAAATTTTACAGGAACTAAGTTTAATTCTTTATTTCTATTATTTAAGGAAAATATCTTGCCGCTATTACCTAAACATACGATTCCTTTCCCTTTTTCTACCGTAAATTTTCTTATAATTTCTGCCACTTCATCGTCTGCTTCAATCTTATTTCGGTTTCTAAATTCAGGAAATACCAATACATCAATATTTTCAAGTTGAGAACGTTTAATATCGTCATGATTTAAACTAACGGCAACAATTCCGCCATCAATCTTTAAGGTTTCGATGATTTCCTGAGTATAAATAACATCGTTTTCATTTAGCTTATAAACACCTACAGCAATTGATTCTTTATTTCTTTCTAGTTTTTTTACATAGGTTCTTTTTTCACCCGAATTTTTACAAGATCCAAACAAGATTAAAAAGCAACCTATTGATAGTAAATAAACAAGAATAACATTTTTCATAACAACATAATTAATCATTTTAAAGCAATTAAAAATACATAATTTAACTGTAATTTTAAAGTAATGATTTAGATAATAAAT
>CAZWPU010000174.1:0-1791 GCA_964635605.1 uncultured Bacteroidales bacterium
ATGGAGTCAACCAGCAGGGTGTCTTTGGAGGAAAAAATGGAATCTACTTTCGAATAAGCATTAATAACTCCCGATATCTCGGGTTGTGCATATAAGTCGGTTAAAAAAACCGTAAAAAGAGAAAAAAGTATAATGAAAAAATATTTCCGATTCAAAGCCTAATTTTTTTTTTAACTCACCTATCCATAACAAATATATAAATATTTTATCTGATTGTTAAAACTTTTTATCAAATAAATACGTAAAATATAAATTGATAAACAAAATTTACTCAGGTTTAAAAGCAGGAAAAGTTACATAAAACGAAGTTCCTGTATTCAATTGAGTATCATATCCGATGGACCCTCCGGAGTTTTCGACAATATTTTTTACAATGGCAAGGCCTAATCCCATACCGCTGGATTTGGTGGTGAAATTGGGCCTAAATAATTTTTCTTTTAACTCTTCGGGTATTCCAACTCCATTATCTTCAATGGTAATTTTCACAAATTCAGGAATTTGTTCAACTTTAATAGTTATGCCCCCTTTGCGTTCGTTAGGAATTGCCTGTATCGCATTTTGAATGAGGTTACTAAAAACAATAAGCACTTGTTCTAAATCGGCATATACATAAAGTTCACGATCCTTATTGTATTGAGTATTAAAATTCACATTATGGGTCCCTTCGAACAGGCTAATAGATTCTTCGAGCTTTTGGATGATATTTACCTTTTGAGCTTTTGCCCGGGGCATTTTGGCAAAATTGGAAAATTCGGTGGCAATTTTCGATAAATTGTTGATTTGGCTAATTAATGAATTAGAGAATCGTTCAATCCGTTGATCAAAATCGGGATTATTTTCTTTCCATGCTTTTTGTAAGTACTGAACCGACAATTTCATCGGAGTGAGAGGATTTTTAATTTCGTGAGCTATTTGTTTGGCCATTTCGCGCCATGCCGATTCGCGCTCCGATTTTGCCAGTTTCTCAGCATTTTCGGTTAGCTCACTCACCATCCGATTATATTCTTTGATTAAACTGCCAATTTCATCCTGACTCTCATATTGGATGGGTTCATTTTTTTTGCCCAGATCAATCGCACGAAATCTTTGCTGAATTAACTGTAAAGGTTTGGTAATATTATTGGAAACAAAAATGGCAATAATTATCGATAATAAAATTAGAAAGAAATAAATATTTACAACAGCAACGACAATGGTATAAATCTCTTTGCGCAAAGCGCTTTGTTTGGTAAAGTAAGGTAAATTTAAATAGGCCAATAATTCGTTGTTATCATTTACAAAAGGTACATAGGCTGAATAATAGGTTAATTCACCAATATGTTCTTTATGGATATATTTACCCATTTTTTGAATAACCATACTGCGATAAGCATCAACATTCATCTTCTTACCCATTAAACCCTTTTCAAAAATTTGTGGGCGAGAAGAAGCCAAGAGATTTCCATTTGTATCATATAAATTAATATCAATATAAAACACACTGGAAAATTTATTCAGCAGATAGGTTAGATAATCGGTATAATCATCATCTAATTCATACTCGCCGCCCAGTTTATGTTCCATCTCTACCAATACCGATTGTAATTTTTCACCAATACTTTCGTACAGGTTCCGTTCAAATTGTTTAAAATTATAAACCAATGTGCCCGATCCTACTAAAATTAAGGATAAGAAGAGCAAGCCTATCATGGAAATTTTTATTTTGTTTTTAAAATCGTAACGGAAATTTTGTACGTTATGCGGAAATCTTATCATAAAAAAACTAAGGGTATAAAGAATATAATAAAACAC
>CAZWPU010000174.1:1891-3762 GCA_964635605.1 uncultured Bacteroidales bacterium
GCCAATACAGAGGAACGACTCATTTTTTGATCGAGCAATAATTCAGGATAGCCCAATTCCTGACTGATTAATTTAGAATCTAAAGCAATAAATAAGGAAACTTGACTATTCCATTCGGGTTTATTGTATACTAATTTTCCAAAATAACTTATACGTCCGTTTAAATTGTCGAGAAAATAAAAGTTGCTTCCTTTTAGCTTATTCCCTTCTATTTTTACTAAATCTTCAAAAAAAGAATAACAATGAACGATATCGGTGCTGTTTTCGTAATTTACGGTTAATTCATCGTTGGGATTACATACCGAAATTTGAAGATCGTATTTTCGGAAATATCCACTAAAATAATTCATTTGCAGATACTCTAAAATGGCCCCTTCGTTTTGTATATGCCAGGTCAACAAATCACGAATAACCGTATCCTTTAATATTTGGGTTTCTAAACTTTCCAAAAGCATCTCAGCCACCTGGTCGTGTTCATTCGCTAAGTTTACTACCAAAACCTTTCGGGTTTCCTGGTCTTTTTGACGGCTAACAATGGTTATAAATGTTACCGTATATACCGCAAAAAGTAACAATAAAAACATTTTAATGGCATACGTAAATACCCGTTTTTTTATCCGGATATAAACAATAAAGAAGTAAAAGAAAGCGAAAAATACAATAGAAAAAATTTCAAACTTAAAATTAAAAAAAGGAAGGAACAGAGACAAAAAAATAATAAATGGAAAGAAGAAAATAGCAATAGATTTGATGCTAAAATGATTTTGTAAATTACGGGCAAAACAATCGATGAGTAAAAATAAACTAAAGGAAAATAAAACAATAATTACAAATCCTATAAGGCTATAAATGGACAGATCAAAAAACTGATATACATCAAAAGAAATACTTGAATGTAAAATAAGACTTTTAAATAAAAAGTGTTCCAAAAGGAAAAACCCATACGTTATAATAATCGATATAATAAGATATACATACTTTGAAAATTTACTCGTGGAAAATTTTATCGTAGTTTCTTTATAAATCAACCAGATAATAAATAAAAAAATAACTGCATGTAAAAGCAAATCACCTAATGAAGGGATAAGCCAGGAGATGGCAAACTGATGAGGTTGAAAAAGTTCCAAATGATTAAAAACAGAAGGGAATTTATAGGTCAGCATCAAAAACCTGATACCAATTAAAATTACTGATACAAGTAATATAACCATGCGTCTCCTTAAGGGAGAACGAATTTTAACCATTAATGAAGAAGTAAAACCAAAGAAAAAGAGCAAAGCCAATAAATAGAAAACCGATGCTAAATTAATATAGGTATCATGATACCCGAAATTTGCATTTAGCGTTAAAGAAAATAAATAATTTTCATCATTGTCAGTTATTGCATATCCAACATCCGAATTTTTAGTGATCTCAAAATCTGAAGGTAAATCATAAGATGCATAAAAATCATTGTGAATAAAGTTGTTAGAATAAGAATACTGGTTTTTAATTAAAAGTAAGCCAAAAATCTTAAAATCGTCAACTTGTTTATGTTTTGAAATATACCATCCATTATCAAGTTGCACCAGGTTGGTAAACATTTTCTTGGGTGGCTTAATATTTTCTACCGGGACTAAATTATCCGACCAATATTGTAGAGTATCATTCACATACCCCAAAAAAACAACACCTTCTTGTTCAAAAAAATTGGGGGGAATTAAATCAGCCGAAGCCATTAAATCTTTAAAACTTCGAGTTTTAATATCTTCAGTTAACAACTGAAGATATTGCTCTGTTTTCTCTAATTTACGGGATACTTCCTTTTGAAAATCTTTAAGTTCTTTGGTTTCATTTGCTCCATTGCGGATATTGAAATTAAAAATAATAGC
>CAZWPU010000175.1:0-3748 GCA_964635605.1 uncultured Bacteroidales bacterium
ATTTGAATCTCCTGCTTTTAATACCAGTTCGTTTGCTTTTAAATCTACTACCATGACTAAAGAATATTATAAGATTAGAACTATTATTTAGTTATCATTTTTTGTGCCAAATCTACTAAGTTTCTGTTTTTAAATGTCTTATATCTTTGTGTCCGTTTTTTTAATAGGAATGAGTGTACGATATTGAAACATCACATGTCCGATTTGAAACATTTGGCTTTGTAATAAAGACGATTCATTTTTAGAAATGATGCAAAAAAAATCCGGTAATATTTTACCGGATCGTTAAATAATAATTTAAGATTCTGAAAATAAATATTTTATGAAATATCGTCGGAATTAAATTTAAATCCTAAACGTTTGCCGGTTTTCATTTTGGAGTATTCCATTTTTTCATTCAGTTGGGCAACGGAAGCAATTTTAACATGATCGTAGGGAGGAACCAATAAATCAAACTCAATGGCATACATTATTGATTTTAGAATAATCTCTTTTAATATTTCTTTGCTAAGTAGAGATTGTCCGAAATTATTGTATAAATATTTTTCCTGCCGTTTACCTTCAACAAAAAAATGTTTTTCGATATTAATAAAAATCCGGGTAATTAAATAGCCTAAATCTTCCAATCGATTATACTTAAATGAATCGGCTAAAAAGTTATATACATTAATAATTCCACAATAGCTATACAACTGATTATCTTTTAAGTAATTTGTTTTCCAGACATTATGCTCGCGGTTAAACTCAAAAATATTAGAGTGCATACTAAAAATAAGCATGTCGCCGGCTACTTTTAGCTCAGCTTCAAACTGCCCGCGATCTTTGTATTCCAGAAACACACGGGTATCGTTTATCTTTAACTCATTGTTTAATTCGAATGCAATTTCTGAGAGAATATTTTTTAACTCTTTAAATATTTCTAGTGTTTGATCGTAAACCCTTTGTTTAATGATTGATTTTACTTCCAGCGCTGAAATAATTTGCTCTTTAGGATCATTTTTTGTCATATAAATAGTTTTAGCTAATTACTAATAAGCTTTGGCAAATAAAGCCCTTCGTTTTGATGGTTTCCCTGAATAGATGCATTTTCCTTCTTCTTCTGTTGTATCAAAAGGGATACAACGAATAGTTGCTTTGGTTTCTTCTTTAATTTTTTGTTCGGTTTCGGATGTTTCGTCCCAGTGTGCCAATACAAACCCTCCATTATTATTCATAATATTTTTAAACTCTTCGTAGGTATCCGCTTTAAACGTATTTTCGTTTCTGAATTTTAATGCTTTTATATATATATCTTGCTGAATTTCTTTCAATAAGTTGTCAACATAGTCTTCAATAGCATCCTGGGAGATAGTTTCTTTTTTCAAAGTATCTCTTCGGGCTACTTCGAGCGTGTTATTTTCAATGTCCCTGGGACCGAGAGCAATTCGAACAGGGACACCTTTTAGTTCATATTCGGCAAATTTCCATCCCGGTTTATACGTATCTCTGTCATCAAATTTTACAGAAATTCCTTTATCCTGTAATTTTTTCTTAATGGTTTCTGCTTTTTCCACAATGGCTCCTAACTGCTCGGTTCCTTTGTAGATAGGAATAATTACTACCTGAATGGGTGCTAATTTAGGAGGAAGTACTAAGCCATTGTCATCAGAATGGGCCATAATTAATGCACCAATCAAACGAGTAGATACTCCCCATGAGGTAGCCCAAACATAGTCAAGCTTTCCATTTTTATCTGTAAATTTAACATCAAATGCTTTGGCAAAATTTTGGCCAAGGAAATGTGACGTTCCCGATTGTAATGCTTTACCATCCTGCATTAATGCCTCTATGGAATAAGTTTCTAAGGCACCGGCAAATCGCTCATTTTCTGTTTTATATCCTTTTATTACCGGCATGGCCATCCAATTTTCAGCAAAATTAGCGTAAACATTAATCATTTGTTCGGTTTCATCCATCGCTTCTTGCTTAGTGGCATGGGCTGTATGACCTTCCTGCCATAAGAATTCTGAGGTGCGTAAAAATAAGCGGGTTCGCATTTCCCAGCGAACAACATTGGCCCACTGATTGACTAAAATAGGTAAATCCCGATACGATTGTATCCAGTTTTTGTAAGTGTTCCAGATAATAGTTTCGGATGTGGGGCGTACAATTAATTCTTCTTCCAGTTTGGCATCAGGGTCTACAATAATTCCTTTTCCATTTTCGTCATTTTTTAACCGATAATGGGTAACTACAGCGCATTCTTTGGCAAATCCATCAACATGGCTTGCTTCTTTCGAAAAAAACGATTTAGGGATAAAAAGAGGGAAATAAGCATTGGAGTGCCCGGTATCTTTAAACATTTTATCTAATGCAGCCTGCATTTTTTCCCATATCGAATATCCATAAGGTTTGATAACCATTGACCCTCGCACAGCAGCGTTCTCAGCTAAGTCTGCTTTAATGACCAAGTCGTTGTACCATTGTGAATAATTTTCTGTTCGTTTTGTAAGTATTTTAGCCATGTTTGGTATAATATTTGCAATATATTTAATGAAAATTTGAATTCATTTAAAGTTGCAAAAATAAAGAAATTAATTATAAAACATAACTATCAGGAGGTACATTATGAAAACTAAAATTTATTTAATATTAATCCTATCAGTCTTTCTCGCCTCATGTTCATCATTACAGCAAACAGCTGTAAACGACGATCTGTATTATTCGCCCGAAGATGATTATGTAGCAAGTTCTGATGTGTATGCCAATCCAACCTACGACAATAATAATTCTAAGACGATGTCGTCTTTTGATAAACAAATAGAAGATATTTTAGCTGATGATTCTGTAGAGGATACCACAATCTATGAAAATAAAGAGTCAGAGAATGCTTATGATCGTTTAATTGTGGATGATTATGGAGAAGCTTATGATAGAAGATTGGAAGCAAAAAAAAGCCCTTATTATGGAATGACCAATTATAACATTTATTTTAATGATGATTATAGATATGCCAGCTTGTTCTGGAATGATCCTTATTATAATGTTGTAATTGTTGGTGATCAGGTATGGGTTGAGCCATATTATATCTCTTCAAGTTTCCGTTATTGGGGAAGGTCTTACTATAATAGTTATTGGTATGGTTCACCATGGTATTCATCGTGGTACTATTCAAGACCCTATTATTCCTATTATAGTCCTTATTATAGTAACCCAAATTATTACAACCCTTACTATAATCCATACTATTTGTATCCTTATTCATCTAATTATAATGATAATTATGCCAGTTCGGCTAATTATTCGTACCGGCGCAGAGGGTTAACTACCATGAGTAGTTTTGGTGATAATGAGGATAACCGAAGAGTAGCCCGTAATCCGGAAATATATATGGGTAGGGATATTCAACCCGCAAGCACTGTAAAATCAGGTATTGATAATAATACCACCGATGGAAGAGCGGTACGACGTTCAGAGGCTACTGCTCGCAGAAGTGAAACCGGTAGTATTGATGCCCGTGAAACAATTCGGGTTGTTGATAACAATAACTCGCGAGGAAATATAACCAATACTAACAGACAAGATCCGCCAAAACGAAATACTTCTGTTTCTAACACAGAAAGAACAAGAACTTATACAAGAAGCCAGGAACGCTCTACTTACAATACAAACAGGAGAACTACACGTTATAGCCGACCTGAAAGTACAAGTAATACCAGAGAAGTAAAACGTTCTACTTCAGGAACTTCAACTTATACACCAACCCGAA